>JAKQWJ010000149.1 GCA_029562045.1 Spirochaetota bacterium
CCCGCCGGGCCCTGGAGGACCCCATCCGGGGCTACGGGCGCCATCGGGTGGCGCTGGAGCCCGATGCCCTGGAGCACCTGGTGCGGGTGGCCGACGGGGATGCCCGGAGCCTTTTAGGGGCCCTGGAACTGGCGGTGGAGACCGGCCCCTCCGGTTTCCCGCCTCCTCCGGGGGAGGAGGTCCGCATCGATCTGGCATCGGCGGAGGATTCCATCCAGCGCCGGGCGATCCTCTACGACAAGGAGGGGGACTGGCACTACGACACCATCTCGGCCTTCATCAAATCCCTCCGGGGCTCGGACCCGGACGCGGCCCTGTACTGGATGGCCCGGATGGTGCTGGCCGGGGAGGACCCGCGCTTCATTTTCCGCCGCATGCTGATCCTGGCCGGGGAGGATGTGGGTCTGGCGGACCCCCAGGCCCTGGGGGTGGTGGAGGCGGCGGCCCGGGCCTTCGACCGGGTGGGGATGCCCGAGGGGCAGTACCACCTGACCCAGGCGGCCCTGTACCTGGCCACCTGCCCCAAGTCCAACTCCGCCCTGGGCTACTTCGACGCCCTGAAGGCGGTGGAGGCGGAGGGCATTTCCGATGTGCCCACCCATCTGAAGGACTCCAGCCGGGACGCCAAAGGCTTCGGCCACGGGGCGGGCTACCGGTACCCCCACGCTTACCGGGACCACTGGGTGGCCCAGGACTACCTTCCCCGGGAGCTGAAGGAGAGGCTGTTCTACACCCCCTCGGCCAGCGGCTACGAGGCCCGGATCCGGGAGGAGGTCCTCCGGCGGAGGGAGGCCCGGCTGGAGGCGGTTTTCGCGGCCCCCGAGGAGATCCTCACCTTCTCCCCCGGGGACAGCGCCCGGGACCGGTGGCTGGAGCGGGCTTCCTCGGAGAGGAACGCGGTCCTGGAAGAGGTGCGGGACAGGATCTTCGCCGCCTCCGGCATGCTGCGCCACCATCGGGCGCTGGTGGCGGGATCCGCCGGGGGCCTGCTTGTCTGGGAGGCCCTGCGCCGGGCGCCGGAGGGCGGGGTCTGGGCCCTCGTTCCGGATGAAAAGGCCCTCGCCGCCCTGTCGGCCTACGCCGGGAAGCTGCCGGAGCTGGAAAGGCCTTTTCTTCTTCGGGCCGGTCCGGCCGACCTTCCCCGCCTGGAGGAGCCCCTGCCGCCCATGGATGTGGTGATGGGACGGAACCTTCTGACCCGGGAGCCCGACCGGGCGGGGGTTCTGGGGACCTTTTTCGGGGTCCTCGCCCCCGGGGGCGTCCTGTCTCTGGGGGAGGTCGTTCCTTCCCGGGGGTCCCGGCTCTTCGCCGCGGCGGGAACGGCGGGCCTGCCCCCGGGCCTGGGAAAGAAGCTTCTGGAAGCCGAAGAGGGGCTGTACCGGGACCGGGGGAATCCGCTGGTGTCCTGGGGGCCCCGGGACCTGGAAGCGGCCCTGGCCGACGGGGGCTTTTCCTCTCCTGCGGTCAGCCTGGAATTCTTCGAAGAAAGGCGGACGGTGTCGCCGGAGAATATCGCCGCCTGGTTCGGCCTGTCCGTCTCCGGATCGGGATCCTCCGGCGGGGGGCCCTACGCCGACCTGGTTCGGGAACTTCTGGATGAGAACGAACGGAGGGATCTGGCCGCCTGGGCGGAGGAGAGGCTGGCCGGGAAGGCCCTGCCCTGGAGGACCTGCGTCGCCTTCCTCACCGGCAGGCGCCCCTCCTAGGCGTCCCCCCAGACGTTCCACCAGGCGTCCCGGCTAAACGACGAAAAGGTCGGGACGGAAATCACGGTCCGCCCCCCGCTAAGGGGCTCCCCCAGGCGTCCCCTCCTAGGCGTCCCACCAGGCGCCCGGCTAAACGACGAAAAGGTCCTTGGACGCGAAGTTGGGGAAGCTGGTGAGGTTCACCCCCAGCTTCCGCAGGCCCGCCTCGTCGCCGGGGGAGGGGATGTGGGTGATATGGGCCTCGCAGCCCCGCAGTTCCTTGAGCCTGTCCACCGCCGCCTGGGCCGCCGGGTTCACCGCCGCGCTGATGCTCAGGGCGATGAGGGTCTCCTCCAGATCGAGGCTCACCATTTTGCTGCCCAGGACCTCCTTCTTGAAGTGGCTCAGGGTCCCGGTTATGTGGGGGGCCAGGAGATGAATGGCGTCGGGGATGCCCGCCAGGTGTTTGATGGCGTTGAGCACCAGACTGGAGGCGGCATGCAGCAGGGGAGAGTTCTTTCCGGTGATGATGGTGCCGTCCTGAAGCTCCAGCGCCGCCCCGCAGTAGATCCCGTCGCTCCCCTTGCCCCGGGCGACGGCGTCCTCCGCGGCCCGGGCGGCGGCCACGGCTACCTTCCGGTCCTCCGGGTGGATGTCCAGCTCCTTCATCAAAAGCTCCACCCTCTGCACCGTCTGCCTGGTCTCGATCCCCATGGCGTATTCGCAGGAGTAGCGGAAAAATCGCCGGATGATTTCCTGGGTCGCCGCCTCCCGCACCACCTGGTCGTTGACGATGCCGAAGCCCACCCGGTTAACCCCCATTTCGGTGGGGGAGCGGTAAACCGAGATTTCCCCGGAGATCCGCTCCATGATCCTCTTCAGAATGGGAAAGACCTCCAGGTCCCGGTTGTAGTTTACCGCCTTCTCGTTCAGGGCTTCCAGATGGTAGGAATCGATCTGGGCCGCGTCCCCCACGTCCGCCGCCGCCGCCTCATAGGCCACATTGACGGGATGGCGCAGCGGCAGGTTCCAGATGGGGAAGGTCTCGAACTTGGCGTAGCCCGCGGCGACGCCCCGTTTCTGCTCGTGGTAGAGCTGGGAGAGGCAGGTGGCCAGCTTGCCGCTCCCCAGGCCGGGGCCGGTCACCACGACGATGGGCCGGTCGGTCTCGATGTACTCGTTGGCCCCGTAACCATCGTCGCTGACGATGGTGTCCACATCGGTGGGGTAGCCCTTGGTGAAGCGGTGGGTGTAGACCCGGATCCCCCGCCGTTCCAGGCGGTTTTTGAAACGGACCGCCGATTCCTGGCCGTCGAAGCGGGTGATCACCACCCCCCGGATGGCCAGGCCCCAGCCGGAGAGATCGTCGATCATCTTCAGCGCGTCCGCGTCGTAGGTGATGCCGAAGTCGCCCCGGATCCGCCGCCTCTCGATGTCCCCGGCGTAGATGCAGAGGATGATGTCGGACCGGTCCGCCAGCCGGGTCAGGAGGTGCATCTTGACATTGGGGTCGTAGCCGGGGAGGACCCGGGCGGCATGGAAGTCGTAGATCAGTTTTCCGCCGAACTCCAGGTAGAGCTTGTCACCGAAAAGCCGGACCCGCCGGAGAATCTCCCGGGTCTGTTCCTCGAGGTACCTGGCATTGTCGAATCCGATGGCTCGTGTCATGGTTTTTTCGCCTCAAAAGACTTCCTCTAAGATGTAAAACATGCTCCGGTCCGTGCCGAACATGAGCCGCCCCCCGGCCACCACCGGCGCGCTGAGGACGGCTCCCTCGGTTTCCATGCTCCAGAGGGTCCCGCCGTTCCGGGCCGATAGGCAGATCAGCCGGGGCTGCCGCCGGGGGGCCGGGGCGTCCCGGAAATCCCTGCGGCCTTCCACCGTGGCCGACTCCTCCCCCAGGAGGCCGAAGTACAGACGGTCCCCGGCGACGGTGGGGGCGGAGCTGACGGGAAGGTCGAACTCCTTCTCCCAGAGAAGCTTCCCCGTCCGGGTGTGGAAGGCCCGGACCACCGAATCGCCCCCGGCGTAGATCACCGAGTCCTTCCAGACCACCGGGGCCATGAAATCCAGAAGATTCAGGCTCCGGAGGAAGAGACCTTCCAGATCCGGCCGGTAGCCGGGCCCCCAGCGGGAAAAATCCCAGTAGCTCCAGACCCTCCGCCCGCTTCTGCGGTCGTAGGCGTAGAAGGAGAGTTCCCAAGCCGGCTCACTATACCCCGCCGTGGAAAAGAATAAAAGATCCTTCTCGATGGCGGGGAAGGAGTACCATGTGGCGTTCAGCTCCGCCGTTTCCAGGACCCAGTGGTAGGTCCCGGTCCGGGTGTCGTAGGGACCGAAGCTGTGGGGCCGGTCCGGCGGCCCCGGGGCGAAGTACATGACGTCGTCGTACATCTGATAGGTGTGATAATACCAGACCGGGTTGGGGATCTCCGCGGCGGGGACACCCTCGGGGGTCAGGAAAAAGCTCGAACCCCCGTCGCTGGTGAAGATGACCCGGTCCTTGTAGCGCTGCACCGACGAGTTCACCGGACGGCCCGTGGGGAAGTTCCAGATCTCCTCCCCGCTCTTCCGGGACACCGCGTAGGCCTTCCCGTCCTGGCTCCCGAAGTAGACCTGGTCCTCGTCCACGAAGGGGACCGAATTGATGGAGGCCCCGGTTTTGAAGACCCAGCGCATGAAGCCGCTGTCGATGTCCAGGGCGTAGAAGTTGCCGTCCGCGGAGCCGAAATAGATGGTGTTCCCCTTGACCACCGGGGGGTTGAAGGCGTGGAGCGTCCGG
>JAKQWJ010000155.1 GCA_029562045.1 Spirochaetota bacterium
CACCGACAGTCGTCTCCCGTGCCCGGGCGGAGGTTTCCGAAGCCCGGGCGGAGGCTTCCGAAGCCCGGGCGGAGGCTTCCGAAGCCCGGGCTGCCTTTTCAGTCCCCCGGGAGGAGGCTTCATTCCGCCGGGAAGCCGGGGCGGGGGATCCGCTTCCCGCCGCCCTCTGGGCCGCCAGGTCCTTCTCCAGCTTTTCCAGATTCCTCGTCAGAGCCGCCAGGTCCTTCTTCGCCTTGGCGGGAAGATATCGGCCCATTATATCGTCCAGCTCCCCCGGGAACAGAAGCCCCGGACCCGCGAGGAGAAAAAACACCACGGAAGCCTTCAGTCTCATACCCCAATAATAGAAATATTCCCGGGTTTTGCAAAGCCGCGGAAGCCGCCTCTTCTTGCCTTGTGAAAACCCCGCCCCCATGCTATAGTTGGCCTCGATATGACGGTCCGTGACATCGCCGCCGTTCTGGATGCCGTGGTTCATACCGGGGACAGGTTTCTCGACCGCTCCGTCAGCGCCGCCTGCGGGTCGGACCTCATGAGCGATGTCATCGCCTTCGTGAAGGACGAGGTGGCCCTCCTCACGGGGCTCAACACCATCCAGGCGGTCAGGACCGCCATCATCATGGATGTCTCGGTTCTGATCATCGTCCGCGGAAAGGAACCCTCCCCGGAGATGATCAGCCTGGCGGAGGATAACGGCATCGCCGTCCTCTCCACCAATCTTCCCATGTTCCTGGCCTGCGGGAGTCTCTACGCCGCCGGGCTGGTCCGCGGAGGCACCCGGAAGATCGGCCGCTCGGAATAACCTCGCGGCCGTGCATTCCCCCGGAAAAAAGACAAGGATGGGGTCGTGAATATCGCCATCTTCACCGACGCCTACAGCCCCCAGATCAACGGGGTGGTGACTTCGGTCCTCTCCTTCCGACGGGAGCTGGAGAAGGCCGGCCATCGGGTCTACATCTTCGCCCCCAGCTTCGGAGGCCGGGAAAGGAAGGAGGAAGGGGTCTTCCGCTTCTACTCCATCCCGTACCGCTCCGAAATGATGCGGGAACAGCGCATCGCCCTGCCCTTCTCCCGGGGCCTGGCGGTCTTTCCCCGCCTGAAGATCGACATCATCCATTTCCAGGTGACCCACTACGTGGGGGCCTACGGGCTCCTGCTGGCGCTTCTCTTCAGAATCCCGGCGGTCCACACCTACCATACCCTCTTCATCAAATACACCCACTATGTAAAGTTTCAGCGCGCCATGGCTGAGAGGTTCGTCAAAGGGATCTCCCGGGTCTTCGGGAACCTCTGCACGGGGATCATCACCCCTTCCCCGGAGATGCGGGACGAGATACTCTCCTACGGGGTCCGTCCCCCCATCCAGGTGATCCCCACCGGAATCGATTACGACCCCCACCGCCGGGTCCGGAATCCGGAGGCCCTGTTCGCCCGCCACGGTCTTCCCCGGGGCCGGAAAATCCTCGTCTTCGTGGGGCGCTTCGCCAGGGAAAAGAACATCCCTCTGCTCTTCGAGGTTCTCGTCGATCTCGACCGGGGGGAAAGGGAGCATCACCTTCTGCTGGTGGGGGACGGCCCCGGCCGGGGTGAGCTGGAAGAACTCATCGACGGGATGGGGATCCGGGACTCCGTCACCATCACCGGGTATGTCCCCCGGGAGGAGGTCTTCGATCTCCTGCAGATTTCCGACCTCATGGTATTCCCGTCGGAGACCGAGACTCAGGGCCTGGTCCTGCTGGAGGCCATGGCGGTGGGGCTTCCCGTGGTGGCGGCGGACAAAATGGGGGCGGGGGACGTGCTTCGGGACGGCCGCGGGGGGATCCCCGTTCCGGCGCGCCGGGGTCCCTTCGTCGAAGCGGCGCGGCGGCTGCTGTCGGACCGGGACCTCTACGGCGAGAAGAGCCGGGGAGCCCGGGAGAAGGCCGCGGAGTGGTCCTCCCGGGCGATGACGGAAAAACTCATCGCCTTCTACGAAGGGGCGATCCGGGATTACCGGGAAAAACGATTCCGTGGGGTGCGCCCCCGATAGAGGACTTTCCCGGAATCCCGCCCCCGGGGAGCGCTGATTTCCGGCGGCGGTTCGGAGCTCCGGATGGCCCGTCCCGGGCCCCGGGAGTTCCCTGCGGTGTGCCGGGGAGGCGCGGGATGCCGCCTCTTCTGCACAAGCGTCGGAAGGGGGCTCCGGCGCGGTGATGCCGCCGCCTCAGGGGCGGCGCAGGAGTTCCCGGTACCTCTCCAGGAAAGTTTGGGCCACCGTCCGGCCGTCGAAACGCTCCG
>JAKQWJ010000170.1 GCA_029562045.1 Spirochaetota bacterium
CACCAGCGCGGCCACCCCCGACGAGACCGCCTCCGCAACCTCCTCCGGGGTCTTGGGGCCGTAGGGAAAGTTCGCCCGGTCGGCCCAGTAGACGAAGGTCTCCCCCGGAAGACGCTCCCGCACCCAGTCCAGATATGGGAGGCCCCCCACCCCGGAATCCACGAAGGCGATGGGGGCCTCGTCAGGAGCCGCCGAAGAGTTTGTCAAAATCCGCTCGCGCATCCCCACTCCGACGCCCCGAACCATCAGCCCCTCCCGGGGAAGCGGCGGGGCGGAAATAGTCGCAGAAATTGGCCCTTTCCTTGTCGTAGACGGGCTCGGGTATCGTTTCCCGGCAGTCCCAGCGCGCCCCGGGGCTGTAAAAAGCGCAGTTCAGGCAGATCCGCAGTTCCCGCCCGCAGCCCCCGCAGAGGGTGGAACGGAAGATCTTTTCCCCCTCCGGCGTCCCGGTTCCGCAAAAATGGCACCTCATGAGCCGATAGTAACCCCCTTCGGGGCATAATTCAATTCCCCCTTGCGGCGGAACCGGGATTCCGGTATTGTCGAAAAACGATGCTCAGCTACCGCCGGTGTGAGATCCCGGGATGCTCCAATCCGGCAACGGCTTTCCGGGGCCGCTGCTACGGGCACATCGAAGACAAGGACCCCTACGGCCAGGAAATCCGCGAGGCCCTTTCCCGGGACAGTTCTTTTTCCAATCTCGTCTTTTTCCACCTCCCCCTCTCCGATCTGGACCTGCGGGGAAAGGCTTTCCGGGGCTGCGGCTTCTCCCACGGGAGTTTCCGCAATGTGGATTTCTCCCAGGCGCTTCTGAGGATCTGTTTTTTCGATTTCGCCTCCTTCGAATCCTGCCGGGCCCTGAACGCGGAGATGCGGAACTGCGTCTTCACCGGGTCCCGGATGCGGAGCTTCGACTGGGAGGGATCCAACCTTCTGCAGATGAATTTCAACTACATCATGTGCACGGGAACCCGGTTCAACCGCTCGGACCTGTACAACAGCCGTTTCATAGGAAGCTCCCTGAGCGATGTCACCTTCATCGACTGCAATCTGAAGAATGTGGATTTCCGGCGCTCCCGGCGGGAAGGGGTCAGATTCCGCTATTCCAACACCGGCGAGGCCGTTTTCGACGACAAGGACAGCCCGTGAAAATGCATCTGCACTTCGCCCTTCCCTTCATGACCAACTCCTACCTCATAGCCCCGGGTCCTTCGGGGCCGGCGGTCCTCATCGACCCCGGGGCCTTCGACCTGGGCCTGTTGGAGATGGTCGAAAACAACGGGTACTACATCCGGTCCATTCTGGTGACCCGGCCGGACAGGCCCAGCACCGACGGCATCCGCACGGTGCTGAAGATCTACGACGCCCAGATCTACACCGCCGCCCGGAGGATCGACGACTTTCCCTGCAAGACCGTCGCCGGAGGCGAGTCCTTCGACCTCCACGGGATGAGCGTGGAGGTTCTGGGGGCCCAGGCTTATTCCCGGGACGCGGTGATGTTCAAGGTGGACAATCTGCTCTTCACCGGCGACATTCTCACCGCCGGTTCCGTGGGCAAGGCGGGAAACCCCTACGGCGCCGCCCTTCTGGCGGCGGAGCTGAAGGAAAGGTTCCGATCCCTGGACGACAACACCCTGGTCTTCCCCGGCTCGGGCCCGCCGTCCACCCTGGAAGCGGAGAAGAAATTCAACAGTCACCTGCAGATCTCCTCCTGAGAGGCCGCTGCGGCGGCAAAATCCCGGAATCTCCGGGGAAGGGGGGCGGAAAAGACCCGGGGCTCCGCATCCCCGGGGAGCCGGATGGACAGCCGGAAGGCGTGGAGCATGAGGCCGATCCCGGGGAAGCGGGGGTCCCGCCGTCCGTACACCGGGTCCCCCAGGATGGGGCAGCCCAGGCTGCGCATCTGGACCCGCAGCTGATGGGTGCGGCCCGTCAGAGGTTCCAGCCGCATCAGGGTATAGGGGCCCAGGGAGCGCAGCCGCCGGTAGGCGGTTTCCGCGGCCTTTCCTCCGGATTCCACCTGGATGAAACGCTTCCGGTTGCCCGGGTCCCGCTTCAGAAAACCCGTGACGACACCCCGCACCGCCGGGGGCCGTCCCTTGACCACGGCGATGTACACCTTCCCCACGCTCTTTTCCCGGAACTGCCGGCTCAGGAACTCCAGAGTCTCGGGGTTTTTCGCCGCGATGACCACCCCCGAGGTGTCCCTGTCCAGCCGGTGCACGATCCCCGGGCGCAGCGGCTCCCCGGGAAAGTTCCCCTCCAGCTCCTTCACATGATGCAGGAGCCCCTGGACCAGGGTGCCGGACCGCACCCCGCTTCCGGGATGCACCACCAGGCCCTGGGGCTTGTCCACCACCACCACATTCCCGTCCTCGTGGATGAGTGACAGCTCCATCTTTTCCGGCGGGAAGGCCGGGGGCTCCGGGTCCCGGTACAGGACCTCCAGCCGGGACCCGGGATCGGCGCTGCGGGAGGGCTTGACGGGCTTTCCGTCCCGGCGGACCTCCATCAGCAGGTTCTTGATCTGGCTCCGGGTGAGAATCCCCGCGTTCTCCGACAGGTACTTGTCGATCCTGATTCCCCGGGGCGTGTCCTCCGGGACCGTCAGAATGACCCTCTTCATTTTCGTCCTTCGATGAGATGGTCCACCAGGGCCAGCACCATGGAAAGACTGATGCTCACCAGTATGATCCCGTGCTTCTGGTTCCGGGACAGGGGTTCCCCATCGGCGCTGCGAAAGGGGCCCGGAGCGTACCGGGGATCCATGCCTCCGGCGAAGAAGCGCCCGCTTTCGAAGGCGAAGGTGGAAAAGAAGTAGACGAAGGGAAAGAGCCCCACGGCGATGATCTCCCCCCGGCGCAGGGACCGGGCCCAGGACGGAAATTCATCGGGGCCGTAGGGTTCCGGCGCCGCCCTGGTCTGGGCGAAGACGGGCAGGGACAGCAGGCACAGCGCCAGGACCGCCGCGATGAGCCGCCGGGTCATGGGAGCCTCTCTCCGAAGAGGATCGACCCCAGACGGACCATGGTGGCCCCCTCCTCCACAGCGATCTCGAAATCCGAACTCATTCCCATGGAGAGCACGTCCAGCGCCCCGCAGCCCGGCAGCTTCTTCAGTTCGGCGAACCGGTGTCTCAAGGTCCGGAAGGACCCCCGGGCCGCCTCCGCCCCGCCATGCAGGGGGCCGATGGTGAAAAGCCCCCGGAGCCGGAGCCGCGGGAGGGCCAGGATGCCCGGCAGATCCTCCAGCAGGGCGCCGAAATCCCGGTAGCCGCTCTTGGACGCCTCGCCGGAGGTGTTGAGCTGCAGCAGAATGTCCGCTTTCTTCCCCAGCGCCGCCAATCGGCGGTCCAGGGCGGCGGCGACCCGGAAGGAATCGATGGAATCCACCCAGGAAAAAGCCTCCGCTGCGGCGGCGGCCTTGTTGGTCTGCAGGTGCCCGATGAGGTGAAGCTCCAGATCTTCCGGAACCCGATGGAATTTTTCCGCCCCCTCGGCGGTCCGGTTTTCCCCGAAGACCCGGATCCCCGCCTCGTAGGCCCGGAGCGCCAGGTCCCGGCCGTGGGTCTTGGTGACCGCCATCAGCGTCACCTCCGCGGGGTCCCGCCGGGCCCGTTCCGCGGCGGCGGCTATCCTCTCCCGAATTTCCCGGATCCGGGACGTCAGAACCGACACCATGGGGCAATGATACCCCATTCCCGGCGGGGGGATCAACACAGAGAGATTTCATTCCCTCAGGTATCTGCGGACCGTATCCTCCAGCTCGTTGTTGAGCTTCTCCTTCAGATCGTGGTACAGGCTGGTGATTCTGTCGTACTTGTCAAAAACCTCCCACTGCTCTTCCTCGAAAAATAGCTGGTACGGTTTGAGCCCCAGGGAAGCGGCGAGGCGTTCCAGCACCATGGGGGAGGGAAATTTCTTCCCCAGTTCGATCTCTCCCACGAAACTCGTGGAAATCTCACTCAGCTCCGCCAAACGCATCTGCGAGTAACCCAGCCGGGAGCGGGCGCGTTTGATGTTTCCGGCCAGAGTCTCCTGGAGCTTGGTCATGGCTACAGTATGGAGTCCTGAAAAGTGGCCAACAACAAGCGGATAGCGGCACATTTCTGCCGCTCCGGGCGGCAGGAACGGCGGAGACCCGTGCCGCCGACGCGGGAGTCCTCCGTCTCCGTTCCCTGCCGGCCTCCCGTCCCCTTCAGTGCGGGTCTTTGCAGTGCGGGTCCCTGCGGCAAGGACCCTTGCGGCAAGGGTCAGGGTATCCTATAAAAGAGGAAAGGAATGGGGATGGAAATGGAACCGGACTTCGATCTCGCCGCGGCGAAACGCATCGCGGCGGACTACAAAACCGCCACCGGCATCGACTGCTTCATCATCGATCTGGACGGCCGGTGCCTCTTCTCCACCGGCGAAAAGACCGGCGGCTGCTCCTTCTGCAGCACCTACCAGACGCTGGCGGGAAAGGCGGACACCTGCATGAACGCCCACCTCTACGGCAGCTACCAGGCGGAGAGGTTCGGGGGGAAGTACATCTACTTCTGCCCGCTGGGTTTCGTGCACTGGGCCTCCCCCATCCTGCGGGACGATATAATGAGAGGCGCCCTTCTGGGAGGGCCGGTGCTGATGATAGACCGGGAGGAGTATTTCCAGGAAGAGCTGCTGAAAAAAATCCCCCCCCCCGCCTCGGAGCTGAAGAGCCTGAGGCGTCTCCTGGACGAGATTCCCTTCCGGCGGCCCGAGGAGGTGACGAGTCTGTCGGAGATTCTTTTCGTTCTCGGCGCCTTCCTGTCGGGCATCGACACCGCCGGGTTCGTCGCCCAGCGGGAACGGCTGGCCCAGCAGTCCAACATCTCCGATTACATCCGTCACCTGAAAACCATGGGGGGGGACGGGGAACATTCCGCCGAGTACCCCCTGGACAAGGAGCGGGAACTTCTGCGGCTCATCGCCTCGGGGGACAAGCAGGGCTCCCAGAAGGTGCTGAATGAAATTCTGGGCTACGTCTTCTTCTCCAGCGCCGGCAAAATCGACGTGGTGAAGGCCCGGGTTCTGGAGCTGGTGGTGCTCCTCTCCCGGGCGGCCATGGAGGGGGGCGCCGAGGTGGAGCAGATATTCGGACTCAACTACAACTATCTGAACCAGATCCACAAGTTCAAGACCATCGAGGAGATCTCCTACTGGCTCTCCCGCATCCTGTCCCGGTTCACCGACCTGGTGTTCAACCTCCAGGACGTAAAACACGTGGATGTCATCTACAAGGCCATCGACTACATCAAAAGAAACTACATGCGGAAAATTTCACTGAAGGACGTGGCGGACCAGGTCCTCCTGAGCCCCTCCTACTTCAGCAAGCTGTTCAAGGACGAGATGAACTGCAACTTCAACCATTTCCTGAACCAGGTCCGGATCGAGCGCTCCAAAACGGTGCTGCTGGACAACAGCATCCCTCTGGTGGATGTGGCCTTCCTGATGGGTTTCGAGGACCAGAGTTACTTCACCAAAGTCTTCAAGAGAATGACCGGAGTCAGCCCCGGCAGGTACCGGGAATCCCGGGGGCAGATCCTGGCGAAACTGAAGGGGGCGGGCTGATGCGCGCCGCCGCCACGGACCCCGTGGGACTCCCGGTCTTTCTGTCCGGCGGGGAGGACGCGGTGATGATCGTCCACGGCTTCACCGGAATCACCGGGGAGCAGAGGTACGCCGCCGAGAGGCTCTGGGAGAGGGGTTACACGGTGTCTCTCCCCCGGCTTCCCGGCCACGGCACCTGGGGGGAGGATTTTCTCCGCACCGGACGGCGGGACTGGCTGCGCCGGGCGGAGGACGAGTATCTGGATCTGGCCTGCCGCTTCCGCCGGGTGCATCTGGTGGGCCTTTCCATGGGGGCCCTTCTGGTTCTTCTGATCGGGAGCCGCTATGAAACGGGAAAGCTGGTCCTGGCCGCCCCGGCGGTGACCAACACGGACAGGACCATCCGGTTCGCGCCCCTCCTGCGCCGTTTCCGCCCCGTTCTGCCCAAGGACGATTACCGCTTCTCCGGCCCGCCGGAGCAGGCCGGCATCGCCCGGGAATACTGGAGCCGCACCTGGGTGGCCCCCGCGGCGGAGCTGTACCGGCTGCAGAAGGAGGCCAGGAAGGCCCTTCCCCGGGTGGGGGCGGAGACGCTGATCATCGTGTCCGAGGCGGACGACACCGTTCCGCTGGAGGCGGCGGACATCGTCGAAGGCGGGATGGCGCCGGGGCGGACCCGGCGGGTGGTCCTGCGGGAAAGCGGGCATGTCGTCCTGAACGATGTGGAAAGGGAGAGGGCGCTGGACGAGATCATCCGCTGGCTGGAGGATGCCTCCCCCGGAAGGCCCCTTTAGCCCGGCTTCCCCAGCCTGTCCAGCATTTTCTTGAAGGGGGAGCCGGGCTTCTTCAGCTCCCGGGACCCCCGGGTGATCTTGCAGAGGCTCAAGGAGTATTTCCGGGCGATCTCCCTCTGGGTCGTCCCGGCGTCGATTTCCTTGACCAGTGTCCAGCGGTTCCCGATGGCGCGGATCTCCGTCCGGGTGAGGAGGCTGTGGAGGAAACTTTCGATTTCTTCCGGGTCCGTGGTGGCCGCCAGTGCCAGGGAAAGCTCGCGCAGGGCGGTCCGGACGACCGATTCATCCGACATGCCCCGATTTTACCCTTTCCTCCCTGTTCGGTAAACCCTGAATCCGTTATGCTGTCTCCCGATGACAAAGAGAATCACGAGCAACCATCACACCCACACCTACCGGTGCAAACATGCATCCGGCGACGTGCCCGACTATGTCCGGGCCGCCCGCCGGGCGGGTCTGGAAACCCTGGGGATGTCGGACCACACCCCCCTGCCGGACGATTTCATGAGTTCCATGCGGATGTCCATGACGGAGCTCGATGCCTACATGGCCCTCATCGACGCCTCCCGCGGCCCGGGACTGACGGTGCTGAAAAGCATGGAATGCGACATCCACCCCCGCTATTTCGGCTTTTACCGGGAAGAGCTTCTGGAGAGACGGGGCTGCGACTATCTCGTCGGCGCCCTGCACTGGCACCGCCACGGGGGGGAATGGCTCTACGCCGGTGACATCACCACCCCGGAGGAATTGAGAACCCATGCCGACGCCCTCATCGCGGGCATCGAAAGCGGGCTTTTCGACTTCATCGCCCACCCCGACCATTTCGCCGCAGGCTATCTGCGCTGGGACGCCGATGCCGAAGCCTGTTCCCGGAGCATCGCTCAGGCCGCCCGGGACCGGGGGGTTCTGCTGGAGATAAACGGCAACGGGTTTCGCAAGACTCCGGTGATGGAGGGGGGGCGCCGCCGCCCGCCCTACCCGCACCGGAGGTTCTGGGAAATCGTGGCGGAACAGGGAGGGGGGGCGCTGTGCAACTCCGACGCCCATCGCCCCGACGAGGTCGCGGCCTCCATCGACCTCTGCCTCGCCCTGGCGGATGAGCTGGGTCTCCCCCTTCAGGCCCTGGGGGCGGGGGAGAGGACCTAGGCCGTCAGGGTCCGGGCCGGGACTACCCGGACCGAAGCGGCCCGGCCGCCGCCCCGTGGCAGTTGCCGTAGAGCCTGCCGCTGCCGCAGAAGCACGCCTCGCGGGTCCTGCCGGCCCGGGGATGGAGGCGCGGCTCATCAGGGCCCCGGAGGCGCAGCAGCTCCTCCGCCAGACTGCGGAAGACCGGCAGGGTTTCCCGGTAGAAGAGTTTCCAGCCCGCGCAGAGGGGGGACAGGGTCCGGGGGTCCCTGTCCATGCCGGGCCGGTTCTTCACGCAGTCCCCGGAGCAGAAAGGGAGAAACTCACAGTCCCCGCAGACCCCGGACCACCGGCTTTTCGCCGCCCCGAACCGCCGGTACACCGGAGAGGCATCCAGCTGCCGGAACGAATGGGTCGTGACATTCCCCAGGAGCAGGTCCGG
>JAKQWJ010000173.1 GCA_029562045.1 Spirochaetota bacterium
GGAGCCACTGCCGGCGTCGGAGCTGCTGGAAATCCTCGTAGGCCTCCCGGAAGGCGGGGGAAAAACCCAGCCCCGGGATGACTTCTCCGGTTTCCGGATCCTGCAGATAGGCCAGCCCCGAGGCCGGGTACTCGTTGTCCACCGGATCGCAGACCCGCACCGCGATGACGTCGTGCTTGCGGGACAGAATCGACAGCTCCCGCTCGTAGCCCCCGGTCTTGAAGTCCGACAGGATGAAAACGATCCCCCGCCGTTTCAGCGCCTCTCCGGACGCCCGGAGAGCCTGTCCCAGATCGGAACCCCGGCCGGCGGGCCGGAAGTCCGCCGTGTCCCCGATGAGGCGCAGGGCGTGTTTCTTGCCCTTTCTCGGAGAGACCCACTTTTCTATGCCGTCGGAAAAAAACACCGCCCCCACCCGGTCGTTGTTGCGGATGGCGGCGAAACTGAGGAGCGACACCAGGAGCGTCACGACCTCTCTCCGTCCTCCGCCTCCGGAGAAGATGGAGGAGGACACATCCACCACCAGAAACAGGACCACCTCCCGCTCTTCCCGGAAGGTCTTCGTGTAGAGGCTCCCCAGGCGGGAGCTGACGTTCCAATCGATGAGCCGGGCGTCGTCCCCCTCCACGTACTCCCGGACCTCGTCGAACTCCATCCCCGGCCCCCGGAAGACGGAGCGGTAATTACCCGCCAGAATTCCTTCCACCAGTTTTGTCGAGACTATCTGGAGACGTTTTACCCGGGACGCCAGCCGGTCCTTGTTCACGGCACCGGAACCGCCGACAGAAGGTTTTTGATGATGTCGTCCGCCGACAGCTCGTCCGCCTCCGCCTCGTAGGAGAGGATGATCCGGTGCCGCAGCACCGCCGGGGCCACCGCCTTGACATCCTCGGGGATCACGTAGCGGCGGCCTTCGAAGAAGGCCTGGACCTTGGCGCAGCGGTAGATGAAGATGGTGGCCCGGGGCGAGGCGCCGTATTCGATGTATCGGGAGTGGGTGGCGGGGCCCTTGGACTTCATCCGGGAAGCTCCCACCAGGGCGACGATGTAGGCTTCGATCCTCTCGTCCACGTCGATGAGGGACACCGCCTCCCGGATCCTCCGCAGATCGTACTCCTGGAAGACCCGGTTCGCCGACCTTCCCCGATCCACCCCCACCCGGCGGAGAATCTCCAGCTCTTCCCGGGGGTTGGGGTACTCCACCCGGATCTTCATCAGAAAACGGTCGAGCTGGGCTTCCGGGAGCGGGTAGGTTCCCTCGTGTTCCAGGGGATTCTGGGTGGCCAGAACGAAAAAGGGGTCCGGCAGGGGGAAGGTGGTCTCGCCGATGGTCACCTGCCTCTCCTCCATGGCCTCCAGCAGGGCGCTCTGGACCTTGGCGGGGGCGCGGTTGATCTCGTCCGCCAGGATGATGTTGGAGAAGATGGGCCCCCGGCGGGCCAGAAACTGGCCGGACTCCTGGCGGTAGACCATGGTCCCGGTGAGGTCCGCCGGCAGCAGATCCGGGGTGAACTGGATGCGTTTGAAGCTCCCCTGGGTCACCTGGGCCAGGCTCTTCACCGCCAGGGTTTTCGCCAGGCCCGGGACACCTTCCAGAAGGACATGCCCTCCCGCGAGGATGCCCATCAGGAGACCATCGATCATCTTTTCCTGCCCCACCACGACGACGCCGATCTCCCGGCGGGCCCGGTCCACCAGCTCCCTGGCCGGGCCGAGCCGGTCTTCCATGTCCTGATACTCCATCATAGATCCCCTTCCGTCTCAGCTTCGGTAGTCGGCATTCTCCCGGATGTACTCGTGGGAAAGATCCGAACCGTGGACCAGAGCCTCGCCGTCCCCCATGCCGAGGGAAATGTCGATGTCCACCGTCCGGTCATGGGGAGGGAATTTTTTCCCCTCCGGGTCCATCATCGCGGACGTCAAATAGGCGCTGAGTCTTTTTTCCTTCTCCCCGTCCAGCAGAAAAGAGCCGTCCCGGAATATCTCCTCGCCTCCCAGGCGTATCCGCACAGCCCGGGGATCCGTCCGCAGACCCCGATTGCCGGCATAATCCCCGACGGCCGACAGGATGCGGCCCACATTGGGGTCGTTCCCGTAAACCGCCGTCTTGACCAGCGGGGAGTTGACCACCGCCTTTCCCGCCTCCCGGGCCGTCTCGAAGGACGGCGCGCCGGACACCCGCACCCGGATGACATGGGCCGTGCCTTCCCCGTTCCGGACGATCTCCACCGCCAGGTCCCCGCAGACCTTGTCCAGGGCGGCCTGAAACTCCTCCTCGGGGACCGCGGGCTTCCTGCCCGAAGAGAGGAGCAGCGCCGTGTCGCTGGTGCTCTGATCCCCGTCCACGGAGATGCAGTTGAAACTCCGCTCCACCGCCCGGGAAAGGCAGCGCCGCAGAATGTCCCGGGGAATCGCCAGATCCGTCAACAGGAAGATCAGCATGGTGGCCATGTTGGGCTCGATCATCCCCGCCCCCTTGCCGAAGCCCAGAAGGGTCCCGCGGCCCACGGGAAGGGACTTCAGCTTCGGGTAGGAGTCGGTGGTCATCACCGCCCGGGCGGCGTCCAGACAGGAGCCGCCGTGCAGGCCCCGGACCAGGGCGGGGAGGGCCGCCTTCATCTCCGGAACCGGGAGGCTCCAGCCGATGATGCCGGTGGAGGCGGGGAAGAATTCTCCCGCCGGCGCGCCGACCAGCCGCCCCAGCTCCGACAGGAGTTCCTCCGCGTCCTCCACCCCCCGGGGGGCACGGACATTGGAGATCTTGTTGTTGATCAGGACTCCCCGTACCTGCGCCCCGTCCAGCCGCTGCCGGCCGATGAGGACCGGGGCTCCGGGAAAGGTGTTCCGGGTGTAGACACCGGCGAAGTCCCCGCTGGGCTCGTCCAATAGAATGAGGGTCAGCCGCATGGGAAGCGGCGTCTGCAGGCTCCGCTCCCGGGGGAAAAAAGCGAGTTCCCCCGTCCCGACCCGGAACCCCTCGGGCAGACCGCCCCGGGAATCCAGATAGCGGAGATACTGTTCCTGGCTGGTGAAGTGCGTCATCCGCTCCTTTATAGTATGGCGGGCGTTTCTTTTCAAGGCGCGGGGGCTTTCCGGTCCGCGAACCCTGGGAGATGTTGCCGGCGGGCAGCCGCGGATTATCGCAGGCTCCGGCGGCGCCGCATGCCCCCCGGCCGCCCCCGGAGGCCGACCCCTCACTGGCGGGGCACGCCCCCCCGGCGGAGCCCTCCACCCTCCGGGACGGAGGCCTCCCCCTCTCCGGCGGCGCCGCACGCCCCCCGGCCGCCCCCGGAGGCCGACCCCTCACTGGCGGGGCACGCCCCCCCGGCGGAGCCCTCCACCCTCCGGGACGGGGTCCGCCCCCTCTCCGGCGGCGCCCGCCGACTCCGGGACGCCCGCCATTTGCCCGCCCTTCCGCCCGCCGGCCCGCGTTTGACAGCTCCGGGAAAGGCTGGTATATTTCATCACAAAAACATCACGGACCCGCTCCCAGGGTCCCATCAGCGAGAGAGGTCTTTTTCACCATGAGCAAGCGTATCTATGTGGGGAATCTCAGTTTCTCCTCCACCGAGGATAGGGTCCGCGCCGTATTCGCCGAGTTCGGCGAGGTGACCGCTGTCCGGATGATCAACGACCGGGAGACCGGCCGGTTCCGGGGCTTCGCCTTCGTGGAGATGAGTTCCGACGCCGCGGCGGACGCCGCCATCGCAGGTCTGGACGGCCGCAACGTGGACGGCCGCCAGCTTCGGGTAAACGAGGCCCAGGAGAAGCCGCAGGGAGGCGGACCAGGCCCCCGCCGCGGCTGACCCGCCGGATCCGCCGGGAAATCGAAGAAAAGCCGCCCACGGGCGGTCTTTTTATTGACCGCCGCCCCGCCGGGGCGATATATTGAACGGGACAGACCTGGGGGTGCTTTTCCGTTGGAAAGGCTGAGAACAGACCCAAGAACCTGATCCGGGTAATGCCGGCGTAGGGAGGCAGGATGCGGTTCGCGTTTTTCCCATCGACATTTCTTCGAAGCGCCCCGGGGGTCACATCCTTTTCCGGAGGCGCATATGGTCCGACATGATTTCCTGCGTTCCGCCGTTCTCGCGGCGGCGCTGGCGGTTTTCGCCGTCGCGGGCTGTTCCCGGACGGTGAAAGAGTCCCCCCAGGGGGAGCGAGTCCGGACCCCGCTGCGGGTCTACACCTACGACTCCTTCCCCGGGGAACTGCAGAAGGCCCTGACGGAGCATCTCAAAAACACCCATGACACGGATCTCGAACTGGTTCGCTTCGAAGACACCGGGGGGCTCTTCAACGCCCTCTATCTGGAGCGGGGGAAGGGTAAGGTCGACGCCTTCATCGGGCTGGACAACTCCTACCTCGCCCGGCTCTACGCCCAGGACCTGCTCCTTCCCTACAAACCCCGGGACCTGAAACTGGCGATGGACAAACTCGCCGTGGACCCGCTGTACCGGGTGTCGCCCTACGACTACGGGGGGGTGGCCCTGAACTACGACCGGCTCAAACTGCCGGACCCGCCCAAGACCTGGGAAGACCTCTTCGATCCGCGGTACAGGGGCAAGATCGTCCTGCTGAACCCCGCCACCTCCGGCCCAGGCCGGAGCTTCCTCCTTTTCACCGTGGCGGTCTTCGGCGAGGAGGGCTACCTGGATTTCTGGAGAAAGATCAAACCCAACCTGCTCACCGTGGCCGCGGGCTGGACCGAGGGTTACGGCCTTTTCACCCAGGGGGAGGCCCCCATGGTCCTGAGCTACGACACCAGCCCCGCCTACCACCGGGAGTTCGAGAAGAGCGACCGGTACGACAATCTGCTTTTCGGCGGCCGGGCCTACCTCCAGGTGGAGGTGGCGGGAATTCTGAAGGATGCCCCGAACCCGGAGATGGCCCGGCGCCTCCTGGACTACATCGTTTCGCCGGGATTCCAGAGCCTGATCCCGCTGACCCAGTTCATGTACCCCGTCCATCCCGACGCGGCTCTTCCGGAGTCCTTCACGGCGGTGACCCGAGCGGAGGACTACCTTTCCCTGGATGAGGAGATGGTGTCCCGCCGGCTGGAGGGCTGGCTGGCGGACTGGGAAAAGGTTATGCGGTAAACGGGATGACCCGGAACAGGAGAGGCCGTTTTTTTTCCGTCGGGGGGGCGCTGTACTTCGCGGCGTTTTTTCTGGCCCCGCTGTCATATTTCTACTTCCGCGCCGCCGCCGAGGCCGGCCCCGGCGGCTTCGCCGCCGCACTGGAGGAGGTCCTGTCCTCCCCGGCCACCTGGCGCACCCTGGTCTTCAGTCTGGCCCAGGCCGCCGCATCGGCCCTCTTCTGCGTGGCCCTGGCCCTTCCCGGCGCCCTCATCTCCGCCCGCCGGGACTTCCCGGGGAAAAAAATCCTCCGCTCCGCGGGCATGATCCCCTTCGTTCTTCCCAGCATCATCGTCGTCATCGCCATGATCGGCTTCTACGGGAAAAACGGTCTGCTGAACCGGCTCTTCGGCACGGAGCTGAACCTCATCTACAACCCCGCGGGGATCGTGCTGGCCCACGGCTTCTACAACGTCACCCTGGCCCTCAGGATCATGGGGGAGGGCTTCGCCGGAATCGACCTGCGGTACCACGAAATCGCCGCCAGTTTAGGGGACGGGCCGGTCCGACGGTTCCTTCGGATACTCCTGCCCCTGGGCGCCCCGGCGGCCGCCACGGCATTCATCATCATTTTTCTCTACAGTTTCTCCAGCTTCGGCATCGTCCTGGTTTTCGGAGGAGTCGCCTTTTCAACCCTGGAGGTGAAGACCTACACCGAGATGCATGTCAAACTGAACCTCTCCACCTCCTCGGTTTACGCCCTGCTGCAGCTCGTCCTGGCGGTTTTTTTCATGCTCCTGGCGGGAAAACTGATCCGGCGGTTCCAGTTTTCCCGCCCCCGGGCCCCGAAAACCACGATCCCCCCCGGTCCGGCGGTGCCGCCGGGGAAAAAGGCGGCGGCCCTCCTCTATTTCCTCATCCTGGGGATTTTCATCTTCGGCCCCCTGGCCTCCCTGACGATCCGCTCCCTGCGCCCCATGGGGGTCTGGAGCGCCCGGGCCTTCGCCGCCCTGTTCCGGCCCGAGCCTCTGGGCAGGGACATCGAAGGGATCATCCGCAGCGGCATTCCCGGGGTGATCCTGCGCAGCCTTCTCCTGTCCTTCGGATCCGGGTCTGCCGCTTTCCTTCTGGCCCTGGCCCTGAGTTTCGCCCTGCGGGGGAGAAAATCCCCTCTGCTGGAGGGCCTGCTGTATCTTCCCACGGGAATGTCCATGGTGAGCCTGGGGATAGGCCTGCGGCTCCTCTACGGCGAGACCCTTCCCCTTCCCCTCCTCATCGGCGCGGCGCAGGTATTCGTCGCCTTTCCCGTCGTTTTCCGGATTCTCCGCACCACCGTGGAGGAGTTTCACCCGGCTTACCTGGAAACCGCCGAAAGCCTCGGGGCGGGAAAAGGGAGGGCGCTGCGGGATGTGGCCTTTCCCATCCTGCGCCGGGGGCTGCTCAACGGCCTTGCCTACAGCGTGGCCATCCCCTTCACGGACTTCACCCTGGTGATGACCATCGGGCGGGGGGAGTATGTCACCTTCCCCGTGGCCATCTACCGGCTCATCGGCTTCCGGAGCTTCGACCTGGGAATGGCGCTGGGGGTTCTGTACATACTCGTCTGTCTGGGTATTTTTTTCTGGATCGACTCCACGGGAGGCTCGGATGATACGTTTGGAGGGAATTGAAAAAACCTACCCCGATTTTTCCATCGCCCTGGACTTCTCCGTGGCCCGGGGGGAGATGGTGGCCCTCCTGGGCCCCTCCGGAAGCGGGAAGACCACGGCCCTGCGGATCATTGCGGGATTCGAGAAGCCCGATGCGGGCCGGATCCTTCTGAACGGAAAGGACGTCACGGATCTGGACCCGGCCCTCCGCCGGATCGGCTTCGTTTTCCAGGACTATACCCTCTTCCCCCACCTGGACCTGGGGCACAACATCTCCTACGGACTCAAGGACAGAGGCCTGTCCCGGCGGGAGATCCGGGAACGGGTCGCGGACCTTCTGCGGCTCATCGGCCTCCCGGGCCACGAAAAACGGCGGGTGGAGACCCTGTCCGGCGGAGAGCAGCAGCGGGTCGCCATGGCCCGGTCCCTGGCGGTGGACCCGCTGGTGCTGATGCTGGATGAGCCCTTCTCTTCGATCGACTCGGTGCTGCGCCGGGAGCTCCGGGAGGAGGTGGTGCGCCTGCAGCGGGAGGTGGGGATCACCACCCTCTTCATCACCCACGACAGGGAGGAGGCTTTTTCCGTGGCGGACCGGATTATCCTGCTCCGGGACGGCGGAATCGTGCAGACGGGAACACCGGAGGACCTCTACGAAAAGCCGGTGGACCGCTTCACCGCCTCCTTCGTGGGGGGGGCCAATTTCCTGCGGGGTTTCCTCCACTTTCTGGAGGGTGGAGAAGCGTCGCTGCGCACCCCCGACGGGGAATTCCGGGTGACCGCTCCCGGCAGGGAGCGCCGGATTTCCGCCTTCGGCGGCCGGAGGCCGGCACCGGAAGTCCCGGAAGGCGGTCCGGGGGTGAGAGCCCTGCCGCAGGTCGGGGAGAGCCGCCCGGACGCCGGGGAAGGCCCGCCGGTCTGGGTGATGGTCCGGGCGGACCGGATCCGTTTCGCCGGAGGCCCCGGAGACAACAGTCTGGAGGCCCGCATACAGGGGCGCCGCTACTACG
>JAKQWJ010000174.1 GCA_029562045.1 Spirochaetota bacterium
TTCACCTCCCCCTTGAGTTCATGGACGGGCTCCTTTTGCTGATTTCCGACAACCAACATTAGGATGTCCCGTCCTTTTTGTCACCCAGAAAGCGGAAACACCCGACCGATGTTTTTAGGAAGGATATCACCGATGATTACATGTCGGTGAGCGAAAAAAAACGGTAGACCGATGTTGACAACAATTGACTGTATCGGAAAAGTTGGTATCCGAAATTGGGAGTATTTAGCAAAATGCCAGTAATAATCCGCCCGGAGCGCCCGGAGGACATCGCCGCGATCCGCCTGGTCAATGACAGTGCCTTCGGCCGGCCTCAGGAGGGGGATATCGTCGAAGCCCTGCGGGAGAAGGGTGGCGTAATCCTGTCTCTTGTTGCGGCCCTCCATGGCCGGGTGGTGGGCCATATCCTCTACAGCCCGGTTTCGATCCAGTCGGGGGGCAGAGATATCTCTGGCGCCGGCCTGGGACCCATGGCGGTTCTACCGGAGTTCCAAGGGCAGGGAATCGGTTCCAGGCTGGTAGAAGAGGGGAACAATCGTCTGAGGGAGGCGGGCACGCCCTTTATCGTGGTTCTGGGGCATCCCAAATATTACCCCCGCTTCGGCTTTGTGTCAGCGGGCCGATACGGAATCCGCTCTGAATGGGATGTGCCGGAGGGCGTGTTCATGGTTCTGATCTGCCAACCCCAAAAAATGCGTGGTGTGTCGGGGGTGGCGCGGTATCGAGAGGAGTTTTCCGGTGCTGTGTAACGTGAAAGAGAATGCGCTCCAAGGTTGTACTCGAAATTCAACATCGACTCTGCGTAATTTCGAGCAAATTACGTAGAGCCGCTGCGAATTTTTGAGAAGGCCCTGTCTTCCTGAGGGAAAGATATGACCCACGAATTTGACGGAAAGAAGTACGGGAAGGCCGCCGGTCACCAGAGAGAATGGGGCGCCAGACTCATTTCCGAACTCGGATTGAAAGGAGACGAGCATGTTCTCGATCTCGGATGCGGTGACGGCTTCCTGACTGCCCTGCTTGCGGAATTGCTGCCAGACGGTGAGGTAATGGGGATTGATGCAGCCCGGGGCATGATCGATGTGGCCGTTTTAAAGGAGAAGCCCAACCTTCGTTTCCGCAGGCTGGATATAGACAATCTGGATTACGAAAACCAGTTTGACCTGGTGTTTTCCAGTGCAACGCTTCACTGGATCAAAGATCACCGGCGCCTGCTGCGGAATGTTCACAGGGCGCTTCGTGCGGACGGGCGTATTCGCTTCAACTTCGCCGGTGACGGTAACTGTTCGCACTTCATCTCGGTAGTTCGGGAAGCAATGAAGCTTGGAGAGTTCCGTTCATTTTTCGCGGAATTCGAGTGGCCCTGGTACATGCCGTCAGTTCGAGAGTACGAGGTCCTGGCTGGTTCCAGTGGGTTGCGTGATTTTCACGTGTGGGGAGAGAACGCGGACCGGTTTTTCCCTGATGCGGAGACAATGGTCAGATGGATCGATCAGCCAAGCCTCGTGCCATTCATTGCCGCCGTTCCTGATCCGGCAAAGGCCTCGTTTCGGGATTTTGTCGTGAGGAGAATGCGTGAGGAGACGAAACAGGAAGATGGAAGGTTCTTCGAAACTTTCCGGCGCATCAATGTATCAGGGACTAAATGACCTTTCTGTGACTGACATGGGAGACTTTCTTCATGAAAAAGTGAGCCTGTCCCATATTCTCACTGACACATAAAAATTTGTGAATAATTATGCAAACATATTGACCATTTATGCATAAAAATGTAAGCTCTCCATCAGTCGAATCTACAGGAGAGACAGAATGAAAAAGATCACTGCCCTTGTGCTGACTGTGGTCCTGCTTCCGCTGGCGCTGACCGCCGGCGGTTCCAAAGAGAAAACCACCCTGGTAATGGGGACCAACGCGGCCTTCCCTCCCTTTGAGTATATCGGGGGGGCCACAGGCAATGAGGTCGTGGGTTTCGATGTGGAGATAGCCAAGGCCATTGCGGCCAAGGCGGGCAAGACCTTGAAGATCGAGGATATGGAGTTCGATTCCCTCCTCACCGCTTTGCAGGCTTCCAAGATCGATATGGCCATCGCGGGCATGACCATCACGGCAAAGCGGAAGGAGAGTGTGGATTTCTCCGATCCCTACTATGAGGCCACCCAGGCGGTTATTCTCAAGGCGGAAAATACCGCCATCAGGAACCTCGATGACCTGAAGGGGAAAAAGATTTCAGTTCAGCTCGGAACGACGGGGAACGAGATTTCAAAAAAGTACACCAAAGACGAGGCCATCGTCGCTTTCAACACCGGTTTCGAGGCGGTGATGGAACTGAAAAAAAACCGGGTGGATTGCGTGATCATCGACGAGCAGCCGGCGCAGAATTTCGTCAAGAAGAATCCGGACCTTAAGGTGGTGAAAATGAATTTCGACCCGGAGTTTTACGGGATCGCGGTCAAAAAGGGGAACCCCGCCCTTCTTTCAATAATCAACGCCACCCTGGCGGAACTGAAATCTTCCGGCAGGTACGACGCCCTGGTCACCGAGTATATAAAATGACGCTGTGACTGTACTATAATTAACGAATCAGCGGCTGACTGCCCTTCACGCGATGAAGGGCGGTTTTTTATGCGGAGGGGCGATGATTTTCGACAATATCCGGAGAACTCTTCTGGAACCTCTATGGGATGAAGGGCCCAACGGCATTTTTCTGCTTTTCAACGGGCTCAGGGAAACCGTGGTCATTACGGCGGTGGCGATCGCCTTCGGCATAGCGCTGGGCATTGTCATTTCACTTCTGCGGATGTCCCGAAACAGGCTCGTTTCCGGTCTGGCGCGGGCCTACACGGAAATCATCCGGGGAACGCCTCTTCTGGTGCAGCTCCTGATAATATATTTCGTCGTTTTCCAGGCCGTTGATCTGAACAAAACCATGGCGGCGGTCATCGCTTTCGGGCTGAACTCCGGGGCCTATATTTCGGAGATCATCAGGGCCGGCATCCAGGCCGTGAGCCCGGGTCAGATGGAGGCCGCCCGCTCTCTGGGTATGCCCTTCGGGATGGCCATGAAAGAGATCATTCTTCCCCAGGCGGTGAAAAACATCCTGCCGGCCCTGGGAAATGAGTTCGTGGTTCTTCTGAAAGAGACCTCCATCGTGGGCTTCATCGGGGGGAACGACCTGATGCGGGCGGGGAACAAGATCAGGAGCATCACCTACGAGGCCACCATCCCCCTGTTTTCAACGGCCATTGTGTACCTGGTCATCACATTCACCCTTTCACAGCTTCTGATAAAGTTCGAGAGGAGGCTCCATACCAGTGATTAAGATAGAGAATCTGCGGAAAAGTTTCGGCAGACTCGATGTTCTCAAAGGCATCACGGAGCACATCGCCCCCGGAGAAGTGGTGAGCGTGATAGGCCCGTCCGGTTCGGGGAAGAGCACCTTTCTCCGGTGCATCAATCTTCTGGAAGAGCCCAGCGGCGGTGCGATCTACTTCCAGGGGATCAGGATCAACGATCCCGCCGTCGACATCAACGAACTCAGGCGGAAGGTGGGGATGGTGTTCCAGCTTTTCAACCTCTTCCCCCATAAATCGGTTCTGGAAAACATCACCGTCGCTCCTCTGAGGCTGAAGATCATGGGGCCGAAGGAGGCACGGGACAAGGCCGAGTCCCTTCTCGAATCCGTTGGTTTGCGGGACAAAATCGATGCCTACCCCGCCCAGCTGTCCGGCGGGCAGAAGCAGAGAGTGGCCATCGCCCGAGCTCTGGCGATGGACCCGGTGGTCATGCTTTTCGACGAACCCACATCGTCCCTGGACCCCGAGATGGTGAAGGAAGTCCTGGATGTGATGAAATCCCTTGCCACCCGGGGCATGACGATGATTGTGGTGACCCACGAAATGGGCTTCGCCCGGGAAGTGTCGGACAGGGTTTTCTTCATGGACGACGGGGTGATCCTGGAAAACCGGCCACCCGGGGAACTCTTCGGACATCCCGGGCATCCGCGAACGAAGGAATTCCTGAGCAAGGTGCTGTAAGGGGGGACCGAAGCCCAAGGAAACAATCGCCCCCGGTTCTGTCGGCGATGAAGTCTCCGTCGCGCCAAGACGAAACCGGGGGCTCCCCGTTTCCGGCGGTCCTAGTCAAACACCAGCCGCATGTCTCCCGGGCGGATCCAGCCTTTTTTCCGCATGTAGGCGGCGGTGAGGAGGCTGACCGCCGCGGGCAGGGCGATGTGAAAGACCAGGACCAGGGTCAGGGTCCGGGGGGAGAAGCCCATGGACTCGAAGGCCATGAACTGGCCCACCAGGCCGCTGGTGCCCATTCCCGCGCCGGCGGGGTTGTTGGTCATTCTGAAAAGGGCGACCCCCGGAGGGGCGGCGATGATTCCCGCCAGGGTGGGGGGGATCAGGATCCGGGGGTTCTTGATGATGTTTCCGATCTGCAGCATGGAGGTGCCGATCCCCTGGGAGAGGAGGCCCCCCATGCCGTTCTCCCTGAAGCTGGCGGCGGCGAAGCCCACCATCTGGGCGGAGCAGCCGATGACGGCGGCCCCGGCGGCGAGGCCCTTCAAGCCCAGCATGAAGGAGATGGCGGCGCTGGAGATGGGGGCCGTCAGGGCCAGGCCCATGATCGTCGCCACCAGGACGGACATGACCAGGGGGCGCTGTTCGGTGGACCAGTTGATGATCCCGCCCAGGCTCATCATCAGCCTGTTGATGGGAACCCCCACCAGCCGGGCCACCAGAAAGCCCGCAACGAAGACCGTAACGGGAACGACGATGATATCCACCCGGGTGGACTTGAAGCTGATCTTCCCCAGTTCCACCGCCGCCAGTACGGCGATGTAGCTGGCCGCGGGCCCTCCGGCCTGGCCGGCGTAGGCTCCCACGAAGACGCTGGAAAAAAGGACCAGTGAGGGCGCCCCCAGTCCCGAGGCCACCGCCACGCCGATGGCTGATCCCACGATCTTTGGGTCCATGGCGAAGGACCCCATCTCCACGAAGGAGGGGATCCCCAGCTTTTCGCCCAGGGTCTTGATGATGAGACCCGTCAGCAGGGAGGAGAAGAGCCCCAGAGCTGTATACCGGAGGGCGGTGATGAAATACTGGTGGGGCGAAAGGGAAACCCCTTTTTTCTGTAAAAATGCTTTCATTTGGATTGGTGTCTCATGTCCTTTGCGGAACGAGGATTGGCGGGCCTTTCCCGGCCCGTCGGGATCGATAATAGTCCATTGGTTTAACTTTGACTACGAGGAGAAATCTGCGGAGATTTTTAAGTTGAAACGCTATCAAAATATTGATATTATATTGATATGGAGGTGTTTATGCCGAATATCAGACCCAGTTCAGATTTAAGAAATTCCTACAATGAAATATCCGAGTTCTGCCATACATATCAGGAGCCGGTGTTCATTACAAAAAATGGGGTGGGTGACCTGGCCGTAATGAGCATCCAAACCTACGAGCGCCTTACGGGAAGATTTGAACTTTTTTCCCTCATAGAGGAGGGACTTAAAGAAAAGAAAGAGGGCAAAGTAAAGGACGCCTCCCAGGTGCTGGAAAAAATAAGAAAAAATATAAGGTTTTGCGTTTGTTATATGCCAGAAGAAACTGGATTGAAATTCTGAAAGAGTGATTCAATTCCTGACCAGGCAGGCTCTTTGACTTTTTCGTCTGAAATGCTTATGTTCACCAAAACAAATCAGTGAGGAAAACCATGTCAGCATTTGCCCGGATAGTGAAAGAACAGGCGAAAAATATGGAACTCTATGTGCCCGTGGTCGCCCGGGTGCACGGCGGCAGCCATCCGGAGTTTCACCAGGTGCGTGCCGTTTATGACGAGATCGTGGGGAAGATAAAAAAGGCCGCCGGCGGCCGCCCCGACCTGGCGGAGGACTTTGCCCGATTGCGGAAGATCACCACCGACTACACCGTCCCGGCGGACACCTGCGAGACCTACGAGGCGGTTTACCGGATGCTCTCCCAATGGGACAAGGCCTACAGCGAAGACGAGTAAGGCTTTAAGCTGTAGAGCACCATGCAAAGATTCATTTTTCGACACAAAAACAGCCTGATGGTGGTGAACATCGTTTTTATCGTCATCGGGTTTTTCAGCCACTGGGTTCTGCGGAACGATACGCTTTTTGACATCGCCATGATGATCGCCTCGGTGGTGGGGGTTCTTCCCATCGCCCTTCAGGCTTACCAGGCCCTGCGGCTCAAGATCGTCAGCATCGATGTGCTGGTCACCGTGGCGGTCACCGGGGCCTTCATCATCCGCAACTTCGAAGAGTCGGCCATCGTCATCTTCCTCTTCCTCTTCGGCGCCTTTCTGGAGCAGCGCACCCTGAACAAGACCCGCTCCGCCATCAAGGCCCTGACGGAGATGGCCCCGGAAAGCGCCCTCCGGCAGACCGGAGACGGCGAGTACGAAGAGGTGGATGTGGACGAGGTGGAGCCCGGAGACATCCTGCTGGTGAAAACCGGGGCCAAGATTCCGGTGGACGGCACGGTGATCTTCGGCGAGGGCTCCGTGAACGAGGCCGGCATCACCGGGGAGTCGGTGCCGGTGGAGAAGGAGGAGGGACTGAAGGTCTTCGCCGGAACCATTCTGGAGAACGGCACCATCCGGGTTCGGGCGGACCGGGTGGGGGAAGACACCACGTTCGGCAAAATCATCGAGCTGGTGGAGGAGGCCCAGGACGCCAAATCGGAAGCGGAGCGCTTCATCGACCGCTTCTCCCGGTACTACACCCCGGCGGTCCTTCTGGCGGCTTTTGTGGTTTACCTGATCAGCCGCAATGTGGAGCTGTCCATCACCATCCTGGTTCTGGGCTGCCCCGGGGCCCTGGTTATCGGTGTTCCGGTGTCCAATGTGGCGGGGATCGGCAACGGGGCCCGCCACGGGATCCTCCTGAAGGGAAGCGAGGTGATTCACGCCTTCAGCCGGACCGACACCATGGTCTTCGACAAGACCGGGACCCTGACCCAGGGGAACCCCGCAGTGGCCCGGTCCCTGCACTGCCGGAACGGCACAGTGCAGCCCGGGCTGGGGCCGGAGGAGGACCTGGAGCTGGCTTCCGCCCGGTCCTATCTGGCGGCGGTGGAGGCCGAATCGGACCATCCCCTGGCCAGGGCGGTTCTGCGGGAACTGGGGGAGGTCCCGGCCCGGCAGGTGGAGAACACCCGGGTTGTCCGGGGAGCGGGGGTGGTGGCCTCCGTGGACGGGCGGCAGGTGGCGGTGGGGAACCTGGCCCTGATGGAGAAGGAAGAGATCGCCTTGAGTGAGGAGGCGGCCCGGAGCATCGGCGAACTGGAACGGAGCGGCTCCTCCCTGGTTCTGACGGCGGTGGACGGGCAGCTCCTCTTCATCATGGAGGTGCGGGACCAGATCCGCCCGGGGGTGGAGGAGGAGCTCCGGCGGCTGAAGAGGCTGGGAGTCAAAAACCTGGTGATGCTCTCCGGGGACAACCAGGGCACGGTGGATGTGGTGGCCGCCGAGCTGGGCCTGACGGAGGTCCACGGAAACATGCTGCCGGAAGACAAGTCGGCCTTCGTGAAAAAACTGAAGGAGGAGGGCAGGACCGTCACCTTCGTGGGGGACGGCATCAACGACAGCCCCTCCCTGGCCCTGGCGGACATCGGCATCGCCATGGGAAGCGGAACCGATGTGGCCATCGAGACCAGCGAGGTGGTGCTGATGAACTCCGACTTCCGCCGCCTGGCCCACGCCCTGGGTCTGGCCAAGGCCACCTCCCGGAACATGAGGCAGAACATCGTCATCGCCCTGGGGGTCGTTCTGTTTCTCTTTTTCAGCCTGATACTCAGCGACTGGATGAACATGTCCATCGGAATGCTCATGCACGAAGGAAGCATCCTGGCGGTGATCCTGAACGGCATGAGACTTCTGCGATTCAAAAAAAGATAAATATAAAGATAAAGGAGAACAATTATGAAATCTGCCAATATTCAGCTGGAAACCCTGACCTGCCCCTCCTGCATGCAGAAAATCGAGGCGGCCCTGAAGTCTCTGACGGGGGTGGACAAGGAGAGCGTCTCCGTGTCCTTCAACACCAGCAAGGCCAAGCTGAAGTTCGACGACGACGCCCTGAACATCGGAGACATCGAGACGGCCATCACCCGGGTGGGCTACGAGGTGAAGAAGTCTACGGTGAAGTGAGGCTTTCGCGGAGGCGCGGGGTCGTAATATAGAATATCGGAGCTTCGCACAAGGACGAGGACGGTATGTATTTTGAACCTTTCATCATAGGCATTGCGTCGTTTTTCATCATCGGTCTTTTTCATCCCATCGTGATAAAGACCGAGTATTACTTCAGCCATAAGGTGTGGCCGGTGTTTCTCGTTTTTGGACTGCTCTGCATTGTGGTGACCCTGGTTTTTTACTGGAACATCATCGTCAACACCGTAATCGCCCTGATGGGCTTTTCCTCGTTCTGGAGCATCAAAGAGCTTTTCGAACAGAAGGAAAGGGTTGAAAAGGGCTGGTTTCCGAAAAACCCCAGGCGAAAGGTACCCTGCTCCACTGATGATAAAACATGAGGGGACGGACAAGTATGAGCCGGCGTAAATTAGCCTCACTCCTGCTGACAGGGACTCTCAGCCTGTGGGGGTTCCGGGCCTATAGTGATGAGGCGCTGGGGACGAAACCGGGATACCTGATCTTCGCCCCCAGCCGGGTTCCCAACCAGGAGGCGGTCACCCGACGGATCTGGGCGCCGGGGCTGGACGAGGGCTTCGTTCCCCAGGGGCTCGCCGTGGCGGAGGGGGATCTTTTCCTGTCGGCCTATAAAAGCGCCGACACCAAAGTGGGAACCGGGCCCTGCCGGGTATATCGGATCGATCCTGAAACCGGAGAGTACACGGGCTTCTTCGACATGCCGCCGGACTGCGGCCACGCCGGCGGGCTTGCCTGGGTCGGGGAGGGGCGCCTGGTGGTGGCCGATACCCGGCGGCTCTACCTGGTGGATGCGGAAAAAGCCCTGGCGGCGGGGAAGGCGGAGGGGCCGGCGCTGCGATCCGTGACTCTCGCCGGGGAGCTCAAGGGCTCTTTCATCGCCTTCGACGGCGCGGATCTCTGGACGGGAGTCCATGACAAAGGCGCCGCTGCGTCCCGGCTCTACCGGCTTCCCCTGTCGATTTTCGACGGTCCCGTCCCCGGGGGAGGCCTTGCCGAAGAGCGGGCCCTGGGTTCGATTCCGGTCCCGGTCATGGCCCAGGGGGCGGCCTTCGACAGCCGGGGAAACCTCTGGACCAGTTCCAGCAGCAGCCGTTTCGGGAGCCTCTACCGGCTGGACCCGCGAACCGGGGAGCCCCTGGCACAGTACACCACGGTTATCGGAATCGAAGGACTGAGCTTCGACGCCGCCGGACTGCTGTGGTCCGTCTCCGAAGCGGGCACCCGGCGCTGGCTGCGCTGGTCCATGACCTACCCCTTCATCTTTCAGCTGGATCTGAACAAGCTCCGATAGGGCCGCTCCGGCATTGACCCCTCCGTCCGGCATGAGTAGCTTAGATGCATGGATGCCGAGGATTCAGTGCATGGATGCGGGATCCGCCGGGTGGATGCGGCGACTGACGGGTTTCGGACATTCCCGACGATGCATCATGACAGTTCAAATAGTCCCTTCCTTCCAGATAAAAAGACATCGGATAAAACACAGAAGGATCGCATTATGGACGGACAGAGCGCGACAGCGACTGACGACACGACAACCGGGAGACATGTGTCCCCCGAGCAGTTCGCCCGGTTTGAAAAATACGCCGGCGAAATTTTCAGCGCCTTCGGAATGGACCTGGACACCGAATCCACCCGGGACACTCCCCGGCGCTTCATCCGGGCCCTCTACGATATCACCAAGGGCTACGACGGTGACGACAAGGTTCTGAAAGCCTTTGGCACCGAGTGCCGTTCCCTCAGGGGATGCACATCCAATCAGGTCATTCAGGGCCCCATACCTTTTTATGCCCTCTGCGAACACCATGCCCTGCCCTTTTTCGGCCGCGCCTATGTGGGCTACATCCCGGGAGAGAGGATCATCGGGATATCCAAACTGACCCGCATCGTGCGGCTTTACTCCCGGCGCTTCGCCGTTCAGGAGCGCATCGGTCCGGAGGTTGCGGACCGGCTGCAGGCCATGATCGCGCCCCGGGGGATCGCCGTTTACCTGGAGGCCCAGCATCTCTGCATGGCCATGCGGGGGGTGCGGGAGGAACTGCCCCTGACCCGGACCACCGTCTGGCGGGGGGCCTACGATGAGGACCCGGCTCTGCGGGCGGAGTTCTTCGCCGCCGGCGGGCTGCAGGGATATGAAAGGTGAACCGCTGGTCCTGATCACCGGCGGGGCGAGGCGCATCGGCCGCGCCCTGGCCCTGGCTGCCGCCCGGGAGGGCTTCGATGTGGCGGTCCACTACAACCATTCCCGGAAGGAGGCGGAGACCCTTGCCGGGGAGATAGAGGCCCTGGGGCGGAAGGCGGCGCTTCTGCGGGCGGATCTTTCCCGACCCGCCGAGATCGAGGACCTGGCGGCGGAGCTGGCGGGTCTTTCCGGCCTGTACGCCCTGGTGAACAACGCCTCCATCTACGAAAAGGTCTCCTGGCGGGAGACGGACCGGGAAAACTGGGATCGGCATATCATGATCAACCTGACGGCCCCCTTCCTTCTGAGTCAGGCCTTCGCCCGGGCGCGTGGGGCGGGACAGCCGGCGCAGCCGGCACAGCCGGTCCAGCAGGCGCAGCCGGGACGAAAGGGCAGGATCATCAATCTCCTGGACTGGCGGGTGGACCGGGCCGAGCCAGGTCACTTCCCCTACAGCGTCTCCAAGGCGGGCCTGGCCTCCATGACCCGGAACCTGGCCCTGGCTCTGGCGCCGGACATCGCCGTCAACGCCATCGCCCTGGGGGATATTCTGCCCCCTACCGATGGGACAGCCGGCGGCCCGGCGGACAGGATTCCCGCCCGGCGCCGGGCTTTCCTGAACGAGGTGGAGGAGGCTTTTCTCTTTCTGCTGAAGGGGCCGGAGTTCATGAGCGGCGAAATCCTCCGTCTGGACGGGGGGAAGCATCTGTTGTAGGAGGCGCCGAAATGGGCGGTTACTGCCGACGGGCCTGCATTGGGGGCGGCAGAGGGATACGGCGGCCCCGGCTCTCATGAAGATGCAAGGGATTTTAAAAAAATCTCGAGGAGGAATGCATGAAACACTACAAATACCTCATCGTCGGCGGGGGCATAAGCACCGACGCCGCGGTTCGGGGGATCCGGGAAATGGACTCCGTCGGATCCATCGGAGTCATCAGCAGCGAGACAGATCCCCCCTATAAGAGGCCCTATCTCTCCAAAAAGCTCTGGTCCGGCAAGCCTCTTGAAAAAGTCTATCTGCATACCGACAGCCTCAAGGTCGACCTGATGTTGGGCCGGACGGCGACGATGCTGGACCCCCAACAAAAGCGGCTGACCGACGACCGGAGAGACACCTTTGCCTACGACCGGATTCTTCTGGCCACGGGGGGGTCTCCAAACCACCTGCCTTTCGGAAACGGGCGAATCATCTATTACCGGACCCTTCGGGACTATTTTCGACTCAAGGAGCTCAGCGGGGAGGCGGAGAGTTTTCTCGTTGTGGGCGGAGGTTTCATCGGCGCCGAGGTCGCGGCCTCTCTCAGAATTGCGGGGAAGAAGGTCACCATGATTTTTCCCGAGAAAAGCATCGGCTCCCGGGTCTATCCCCGGGACCTGTCCCTCTACATCACCGATTATTACCGCCGGAAGGGTGTGGAAATTCTGGCCGGTGAAACGGTGAAAAATATCGAGGAGGGTGACGGCAAAACCGTCGTAACCATCGGCACGGGGGAGAAACTCATGGTTGATGGAGTGGTGGCGGGCATCGGTATTCATCCCAACGTGGAGCTGGCGGAACGGGCGTCCCTGACGGTGGACCAGGGGATCCAGGTGGACCGGTATCTGAGAGCCTCCAGCAAGGACATTTACGCCGCCAGGGATGTGGCCACCTTTCCTTCGGAGTTCCTGGGCCGCCGGGTCCGGCTGGAGCACGAGGATAACGCCGCCGCCATGGGGAGGACCGCCGGCAGGAATATGGCCGGCGCCGAAGAAGCCTACACCCATATCCCCATGTTCTATTCGGATCTCTTCGAGCTGGGTTATGAAGCGGTGGGGGACCTGGACAGCCGCCTCGAGACCGTCGCCTTCTGGGAGAAGCCCATGGAGAAGGGGGTCGTCTACTATCTGGATCAGGGCAGGGTGAAGGGAGTCCTTCTGTGGAACGTCTGGGACTCTGTGGATAAGGCCCGGGCCCTGATGCGGGAAGGGGCCTCGTTCAGTCCCGGGGAACTGGCGGGCAAAATTTGAAGGCCCGCGGAGCGGTTTCCTCCTTCGGGGGGAGACCCCGCCGCCGGCCCTGGCGAGGGTCGCGTCCCTGAGCGGGAGGGGCGTTCTCCGGGCTAGTCCCGGATCCTGGTCACGGCCCAGACCGTCAGGGCCGAATCGATGCCCTTCAGCTGCACCCCTGAAATCGGGGACGCCTCGACGGAGTCCCGGATTATCTCGTAGGTTTCCGGGCTCACCAGGACCTGACCCGCCTTGGCGACCCCGCAGATCCGGGCCCCCAGGTTCGCGGTGTGGCCGATGATGGTGTAATCGGTGCGCTGTTCATAGCCGAACTCTCCGACGATGACCTCCCCGGTGGCGATGCCGATCCCCAGGGCGGCGGGTTTGACGCCCCGGGCGATCCATTCATCCATGAGCTTCCGATGCTCTTTCTGCATCTCCAGGCCCACCCGCACCGCCCGCAGGGCGTGATCGGGCTGGGGCAGAGGCGCTCCAAAGAGGGCCATGACCTCGTCGCCGATGAACTTGTCCAGGGTTCCCTCGTGGGCGTGCAGGACCCGCGCCATGCGGCCGAGATAGTCGTTGATGAACTCCACCAGCATTTCGGGCTGGAGCTGCTGCGCCAGCTGGGTGGAGCCCCGCAGATCGCCGTAGAGCACGGTCAGAGTCACCCTCTCCCCTTCCAGGATGGCCACATCCGGCTGGGCCAGAAGGCGCTCCAGAACCCGGGAGTCCACGGAGCGGCCCAGGACATTCCGCAGACGCCGCTGTTCCAGGCTTTCGAAAATCGCCGTGTCCATCTGACTCACCACGGCCATCAGGAGCCGCCGGTGGTCTTCGGTGAACCGACGCCGGGGGTCGCGGATGATGCCGCCGAAGACCCCGATGATTTCGTCCCGCAGAATCAGCGGAACCGCCACGATGGTGCACCGGGAGGATTCCCAGGTGTCGCAGATCAGTTCCGATCGCCTGATGGCCGTGTAGGCCACCCGGTTTATCGCCTCGCTGTAAACCGATTCGTTCAGAAGATCGTTGTGAGTCGCGGAGCGCATCTCCAGCTGCCGGCCTTTTTTATCGTAAAGCATCACGAATCCCATGTCGGTTTCGATGATCCGGCTGAGCTCCTGCAGAACCAGATCGAGCATTTCGTCGAAGGGCAGCTGACGGTCCCGGATGTTGTCGAAATAATAAATCGTTTCCAGTTCCTTGTTGCGCTGGACCAGATCGTGATGGGCGTAAGCCTGAACGATGGCGGAGTCGATCTGGCTCTCGGCGATGCGCATCAGCGGGAGCTCCTCCTCGTCCATGGCCGGTTCCCGGCGGGCCATCCGTATCAGACCCAGAGGCACATTATCCATGAAAACCGGAAGTTCCGCCACGCGGAAGGTCGGAGGCAGTGCGGCCGCGGCCTCCGCGGGAAGGGCCTCCTCCGCCGTGAGAAGGCGGATCACCCCGTCCCGCATCCCTTCCGGGATGGCCGCCCCCGAGAGAAGGGCTGAGACGTCCCGCAGAAGGGGGTCCCGCTCCTGGGTCGCCTTCAATTCAAACTCCCCCGTTTTCCGGGCCACCACGTAAAACAGGCAGAGGCCTGCGTTGAAATGATCGCTCATGACGCGGGTCAGGCCGGAAAAAATGGCCGCCGGACCGGAGGAAAGGTCCCGTACCCTGTCGATGTCCCGGATTATCTCCAGGGCTTTTTCGCTGAACACAAGCCGTTTCTTCAGTTCGCTGTCGCTCATGCCATGGCCTCCAAAAACCCGTGGGGGGCGCCTCTTCTGCGGTTTTCCGTGGCGCATCATGCATCCGGCAACGTCGGCCCCCCGGGGTTTCCCGGCGATGCTGCCGGCTCCGATTCGGATGGTCATTCCATGGATCTCCATCAATTGTAGTATCCCGGTGTCCGGTCTTCAAGAGGGTTCGGGAACATCCGTGGTGAGTAAATAAAGAGGGCCACCCCCGGCCCTGCGCGGAATCGCCGGGACAGTGTGCACTCGACGGGGTCCTGGGAGGGATGAACGGACCCGAGACCGTTTCTTTTCTGGAACGACTTTTCCGGCGGAGGAGATAGCCCGGGAGATCGAAGAAATGGCCTATTATGGGCGTGGCACGAACACCATATTATTGCGATCTGCGCCACGGGGGATTACAATGAGGGTAAACCGCGTGAGAGAATGGGCCGGATTCACGCCGCTTTCGCGGCGAACGGGAAATCAGTGTTTGTGGGAGCAAAATATGAAATCAACCGCCCTTCAGTTCAGATTCTTCCTTCTCCTGCTGATCGTCTTTACAGCACAGGCGTCATTCGCCGAAGCTCCGACGACCATTGAAAAGATGCCCATATACGGCGGCATGAAGCTTCTTTCAGAAGAAAAAGCGCCCAAAGAAAACGCGTGGATTGAAACCGCCAATTGCGAATGGTACTTCAGGAATACGAAATCCTCAATGAGCACACTCCATATAATGTTCCAGGATCTCAGCATCGATGAAGAGAACGGCAAATACGAACTGAACACCGAAATAATTATCGAGGTGATTCATTATAACTATGAGATATAGAACAATCCGGCAATCGCATCCCCATGAGTCGTCGCCCCGAAGCCTGGATCAGCGGGCCCGTGCCGGCAGCCACAGCGGAATCTCGGGTTACGCGTATGAACGGTGATACATGAAAATACGAGATCTGGGTTTTGACCGGTGGTTTGAAGATTACGCCCCCCAGTTCAGCCTGGAGGGTTGCCGTTTTGCCCGCATTTCGGCCGTTGACCGCGGTTCGTATCTCGTGATGAACGAATTCGGAGAAGCTCCGGCCGAGCTGACGGGGAAGCTTTCATATCAGACTGAAAGTCCCGGCGATCTGCCCTGCGTCGGAGATTGGGTGACGGCACAGTACCGTGACAACGACACTGCCGCCATCATCCACCGGGTGTTTCCGCGAAAGACGTTTCTTCGGCGCAAGTCCGCGGGTGTGAATGTCGATTATCAGATGATCGCCTCCAACGTGGATGCCGCCTTCATCGTTCAGTCATGCCATTTCGATTTCAACCCCCGACGCCTGGATCGGTACCTGGTAATGACGGCGGACGGGGGTATTGAGCCGATTGTTCTTCTGACGAAAACGGATCTGATTCCCCAGGACGAGCTGGACCGGAAGATCGCGACCGTCAGCTCTTTCTCCAGGGTGAAGGTGATTGCCCTGAGCAATGAAACCGGAAAGGGGTTTGATGAGTTTCAACAGACGCTTTCTCCTGGAAGGACATACTGTTTTATCGGTTCGTCGGGTGTGGGGAAGACGACGCTCATAAACCGGCTCATCGGCCGGGAAACCTTTGACACAAAGGCCGTCAGCGCCACCGGAGAAGGCGTCCACACGACTGCACGCCGTCAGCTCATCGTTCTTGGCCGGGGAGCGATGCTGATTGACACTCCCGGCATGCGGGAGTTGGGACTTGTCGGCGCCGGAGAGGGCTTGCACACCGGCTTCGAAGAGTTTTCGGCTCTGTCCTCACAATGCCGTTATGCGAACTGCAGTCATGAACACGAACCCGGCTGTGCCGTCCGGGCGGCGATTCAGCGCGGCGAATTGAGTGAAGACCGCTTTTCCAGTTATATCAAGCTCAGGAAGGAATCCGAGTACCATGAGATGTCCTATCTGGAAAAAAGGAAAAAGGACAGAGACTTCGGACGTTTCATCAAGTCGGTGAAGAAGCAGATGAAGGGGAATTCCGAACAGACGCCGCGGCATGATCGCTGAAAGACCGGCGGCGGCACGAAGGATGATTTACACCCGAAGGGGATTGCGCGGCCGCATCAAGGGGTTGAGCCCCCAAGCCCGGCCGATTCCGTCAGCGGGATGCCTCCGGCGCCGGGGACACCAGGCTGCCCGTGGCGCCCCGCGCCAGGGTATGGTCCCAGGTTGATGAGTGGGGCATTCGGCCGTCCAAAAAACGATACCGATCCGGACATGATAAGAGGTCCTGTCTCCCGGGAGAGACCCCGTGACTCCCGGCTCCGCGCAGGGGGCCCGGGATCCGGGGGCTCCGCTTTTCTTTATCCCCGTTTTCCGTCCAGCAGGGCGAAGACCTTTCGGAGAAGGGGGGTGACCCGCGCCGATATTTCCTTCCGGATCTTCAGCTCCTCCCCCGCGAGTTTCAGATAGATCCCGTCCAGGGCCTTCCGGGTGAGAAAGTCGTCCAGGTCGGTGTTTACGGGGGAAAACCCCGCTATCCTGCCCGCCGCGCTTCCGGCAAGGGTGTTCCATTTTCCCGTGAGGGACACCCAGGTTTCCCGGGCGGAAACGCCGGCCACCAGCTTCTTGTCGGTGGACGCGGCTATCTTCGGTCGGTAGAGGGAGTAAAGTCCGTCATGGGTCGTCTTTCTCAGGTAGGAGGTGGCGGCGTCGTCGGGACCGTGGAGGATGCCCAGGCCGTCGCTCACGGTCATCTTTTGTATCGAAGCGGCGAAAACCGGGGCCGCCTCCCGGGCGGCGTCCTCCGCCGCCCGGTTTATGCTCACGATCAGGTCTTCCAGAAGTTTCTTCCCCCCGGGGACCCTGCCGATGTTGTCGGCGATGACCCGGGCCTCATCGGGGAGGGGTATCCTGACCAGGGGGTCGCCGTAGTAGCCGTCCCGGGCGGCCAGTTTCTCCGCCCCTTTCCGGGCGCCCAGGGTGAGGGCTTCCTTCAGGCCGGCGATGATCTCCGCCTCCGTGGGCGGTCCCGCCTTGGGCATGTCCCGCAGATTGATCTGAAGATCCGCGCACCCCGCCAGGGCAAGAAGAGCGAGGCCCAGGGAGAGGAGTTTTTTCCGCATGGCAAAACCTCCCGCGATGGAAATGGGTTGCACCGCCGATTGTAATGGGGAACCCGGCGGGCTTCAAGGGGCGGCGGCCGGTTTTTCCTTGACGGCCGGCCGGCCGTCCCCTATAGTTTACAGTGCCGTTTTACAGTCGGCGACGCCACATCAATGATCAGGAGGAATCCATGGTGAAAAGAGTCGGCATCGTTTTCGTGGCCCTGATGGTTCTGACCGGAATGCTTTTTGCTGGAGGGTCGTCCGAGGCCAAGGGGAAGGAGACCCTGTCGGTCTGGTGCGGGTACCCCGAGATGGAAGCTTTCTACAAACACGCGGCGGAGGAGTACAAAAAACTCCACCCCAACGTGGAGTTCAACATCGTCACCCACCCGCTGCGGGAGTTCGAGCAGAAGCTTTCGGCCACCATTCCGTCCAACACGGTGGCGGACATCATCGATGTGTCGGTCTACGCCAACCAGAAGTTCATCGAGGCGGGGTTCATCCCCAGGATGCCCGAAAAGGTCGGCTCCTTTGTAAACGCCCCGGGACGCTACAGCGATTTCGCCAGGAAGAACAACAGCTACAAGGGGGTCATGTACGGGGTGCCTTTCTTCCAGGGTCGCACCGCCCTTTTCTACAACACCGACATGTTCGCCGAGGCGGGGCTTTCCGGGCCGCCCAAGACCATGGCGGAGATGTACGAGTACGCCAAAAAACTGGCCAGGCGGGACGGGGCGGGAAACCTGACCCGATCCGGGCACAGCCTCCGGCTCTCCGGCCAGGGTTCGGGGGTGGCGGAGAAATGGTGGTTCGTCCTGTATCCCATGGGCGGGACCATCCTGAAAGAGGGCAAGACTCCCGGAACCTACCATGCGGGCTACAATAACGACGGCGGCCGCAACGCCCTGAAGTACTATGTGGACGCGGTGCACAAGGACAAGTGGGACGACCACAAGATCAAGCACGACGCCGAGGCCTTCCAGCTGGGGCTCACGGCCATGTTCTTCCGGGAGTCCTGGGTCATCGGGGACACAGCCAAGAAGGCCCCCAATCTGAAGTTCAAGACCGCCCTGGTTCCCCGGGACGCGCGCTGGGGACGGATCACCAACATCCAGAACCTCTATGTGACCAAGGCCGCCAAGAACCCGGATCTGGCCTGGGACTTCGTCCTCTTCATGGTCAACGACGCCAATCAGAAGTGGATGCTGGACAATGTGGGCTGGCTGCCGGCCCGGATGGATGTGGACCTCAAGGAGATCATCGCCCGGAAACCGCAGTTCGAGGCCTTCGTCGCCACGGCGCCGGATTACGAGGAGTTCGGTTACATCCCCATCGGCCCCTTCGACGAACTGGCCACCCGGCTGGCGGAGCGGCTGGTCGCCGCCTTCATGGATGCCTCCCTGGCGAACAACCCTGCGGGGATCGCCAAGGTCATCGCCGACGCGGCGGAGGAGACCAACCAGATCCTGAAGCGCAGCAATTTCTACGGGGAATGAGCGGGCCCTTGCCGTCCCTGAGCAACACCTGACACACGGATCGGGGAGCCCCGGCTCCCCGATTGAAGCCGGAAGGTGATCACCCATGAAAACAAAATCCACGGCGCCGGCGGCGCGGCGAAGGGGGCTGAGCGAGATCGAGCGCAAAAAGCGGGTCTTCGCGTACTCCATGATCGCGCCGGTCATCCTGATTTTCGGGTTCGTCCGGATCCTGCCGATCTTCCAGAATTTTCTGTACAGCTTCTTCCATTCCAGCATCGGCAACCCGCTGGAGAAGTTCCTGGGACTTGCCAATTTCACCGATCTCTTCAAGGACCATCTTTTCATCCTGTCCCTGCGGAACACCACCTTTTTCGCCCTTTTCGTCACTTTTTTCAGCGTCATTTTCGCCGTGCTGCTGGCGGTCATGCTCTCCAGTCCGACCCGGGGGGGGGCCTTTTACGAGACCGTCTACTTCCTGCCGGTGATCACCCCCATGGTCCCGGTGGCGGTGGTGTGGAAGTGGATCTACGACCCCACCTACGGGCTTCTCAACTACATCCTGTCCTGGTTCGGCGTCGCCCCCGTGGGGTGGCTGGTCTTCCCGGACACGGCGATGATCGCCATCATCATCATGAGCGTCTGGAAGATCGTGGGGTACAACATGATCATCTTCCTCGTGGGGATCCGGGATATCCCCGAGTCCTACCTGGAGGCCGCCCGGATCGACGGGGCGAACACCCTGCAGGTTTTCCGGCGGATAACCCTGCCGCTGTTGCGGCCCATCATGCTTTTCGTCCTGGTTATTTCCACCATCAACTCCTACAACGTGTTCACCCAGGTCTTCATCATGACCAGCGGCCCCCAGGGGGCGCCGGGGAACGCCGTGAGGACCATCGTTTTCGACATCTACGAGAATGCCTTCCGCTACTTCCGCACCGGCTACGCCGCGGCGGAGGCGGTGGTGCTCTTTCTCATCATCCTCGCCCTGACCCTGACTCAGTTCGGGATTTCGGGAAGCCGGGAGCGGCGGGAGCGAAGCCGTCTGAAGCGCAAAGGAGCGTCGGCATGAGAAACTACACCGGAAAGGCCCCGCTTCTGGCCAAACACCTGACCCTCCTCGCCGGAGCGGCGGTGATGATCCTGCCCTTCGTCTGGATGCTGTCCACCTCGCTGAAGCCCCCCCACGAGGTTCTGAGCTGGCCGCCCCAGCTGATACCCCGGACCTTCACCCTGGAGAATTACCGCACCGTCTTCGCCACCGCACCCTTCGTGCGGTTTTTCTTCAACAGCCTTCTGATGGCTTCGGTGTCCACCGTGGCGATCCTCCTGACCAGCGCCACCGCGGGCTATGTCTTCGCCAAGTTCGACTTTCCCTTCAAGAACTTCCTCTTCATCCTGACACTGTCCACCGCCATGGTGCCGCTGGAGGTCTACATGATCCCCCTCTACATGAGCATGGTGAGGATGGGCTGGGTGAACACCTTCATCGGGCTGGTGGCCCCCTATCTGATCATGAGCTACGGGATCTTTTTCATGCGCCAGAACATCATGGCCTCCATCCCCGACGAACTTCTGGACGCGGCACGGATCGACGGCGCCTCGGAGTGGAAAATCTTCCGCATCGTGGTCTTCCCCATGCTCAGCGGGCCCATCGGGGCTATCTCGATCTTCGCCTTCCAGCAGACCTGGGCGGCCTTCATCTGGCCGCTGATCATCACCAGCAGCCGGGAGCTGTGGACCATGGAGCTGGGGCTGGGGATGTTCCAGTACCGCTTCACCGTGGACCTGGGGCCCATCAACGCCGGTTCCATTCTTTCCCTGATACCGGTTCTGGCGGTCTTTCTGGTCATGAGGAAGAAGATCATCCAGGGGATAACCCTGACGGGAATGAAGGCGTGAACCCGGGGATCGTCGACTGGCATGTGAGTTACGGTTTCTCCCCCCGGCAGCGGGTGGACGCTTCCCGGGAGCGGGTGGAGAAGCTCCTGGCGGCCCATGGGGTGGGGATCGCCCTGATGCACCATCTGGAGGGGCTCTGGTACGATCCGCTGTCGGGAAACGAGGCCCTCCTGACGGCGTTTGCCGGGACTCCCCACGTCCCGGTCTGCACCGTGAACCCCCTGGAGGGGGAGGAGCGCTGCCGCCGGGCCTTCGCCGCAGCCTGTGATCGGGGGGCCCGGTTCTGGCGGCTCTACCCCAAAGAGCAGGGCTGGGACATGGGCCACCCGGTGGCGGCCCTTATTCTGGATCTCCTCCGGGAGGGCCGCTGCTGCCTTCTCATGGACAGCGATGCAAAGGGCATCCAGGCGGCCCTGGATCTGGCCCGGGACGAGGTTCCGGTGGTGGGGAGCCTGCATTTCTACGACTCCGCCGACTGGTCCCTCCGGCTGCGGCCCTACCGCTCCTTTTACCCCACCACCCGGCTGCTCCACGGGCCGGGGACGCTCCGGGAGACGGCCCGGATTTTCGGGGACCGCCTCCTCTTCGCCTCCGGCGCCCCCTTCGGCGCGGTGGCCTCGTCCCTGGCCCTGCTGGACGAGGTCGGGGAGGCTGTCCGGGAACGGACGCTCCGGGGCAACGCCCGGGAGCTGCTAGGGAGGTTCGGCCATGGTGATTGATGTCCACGGTCATCTGGGACGCTGGTCCTTTCCCATGGACGACCCCGGCCCGGAGGATCTGACGGCGATGATGGACCGCCTGGGGATCGACCGCTGCATCCTGTCCTCCAGTCGGGCGCTGCGCTACGACCTGGAGGGCGGAAACCGGGAGCTGTCCGGGAGCCTCCGCTCCGGCGGCCGCCTCTTCGGCTACATCACGGCGAATCTCCACTACCCGGAGGAGTCCATCGCCGGAATCGGCGTGCTGGAAGGGGAAAGGAAGGACACGGGGCAGGCCCGGTTCGTGGGGGTCAAGATCCACCCCATGATCCAGAACAGGCGCTTCGACACTCCGGCGGGTTTCCGTGTAGCCCGGAGGGCCCACGAATCGGGGCTCCCCATCCTGATCCACACCTTCGGGTCCCCCATGGAAACGCCCCGGCAGGTCCTGCCGGTTTTACGGGAGATTCCGGACCTCCGGATAATCCTGGCCCATGCCGGGGGGTTCGACTGGCATCTGGCGGCGGACATGGCGGCGGCCGGGGAAAATCTCTACGCCGAGATCTGTTCCAGCTGCACCAGCCCCGACAAGCTCCTCCAGCTCATCGAGGCCTTCGGGGACCGGCGGGTCCTCTTCGGCACCGATGCCACGCTGTTTCACCCCGGCTACGCCCTGGGGATGGTCCGGGATGCGGACCTCCCCGCGGAGTCTCTCTCCCGCCTGATGGGGGAGAACGCCCTGGACCTTTTCAGGTTCCAGCCATAACCGACGCGACAGGACGCGACCATGAAGGGAAAAACGGAAACTGACCGCCGGATCCGCCGGCTGGAGACCATGAGAAAGATCATCTTCGACACCATGGGGCTCGTCGCCCGGCGGCGGAAGCTCCGGCCGGACTACGGGTGGATCGACACCAAGCTGGACGCCGTGACCGGCATCGACCACTTCGACAGCCCCGGGGTCCGGGGGGCGGGCCAGGTCTACAGCTGGATCCAGGGACGGGGTCTGGAGGCCCTGACCACCCATCTGGCCTGGCTGCCCCGGTTTTCCGGTTACCCCCTGCCGGATAGCGATGCCCTGGGGGCTCTGGCCCATTCCACGGCGGAAAAACTGTGGCGGGCTCGGGAGCTGAACCGGGGACATCTGAATTTTCTCATCGACGAGAACGGCCCTGCCGGGGAGGCGGTGGACCCCCGATACACCATGAGCGACCTTTTCTGCTCCCGGGGCCTCTACGCCCATGCCCAGGCCTGCGGGGACCAGGACCTGCGGCGGGAATCGCGGGTCTACCTGAAGGGGGTGATCCGCGGGGTGATGGACGGAAACTTCTACAACGACCAGCGGAGCTTCGATCCCTCCCAGTACCGGGCCCGCCATGACGGGCGCAGGAGCTACGCCGGCCAGATGCTGGCCCTGGGGGGGGTGACCCTGCTGATGCGCCATGAGACTGACCCGGAGGCGCCGGAGCTGGGGAGGAGGCTGGTGGACCATGTGCTGGAGCGGCATGTGAATCGGGGGCGCCGGTGGGACAGCTTCGACGAGGACCTGATCGTGGAGTGGATGGGGTCGGACGGGCTGCCCGCCCGGGACGAGGAGGGGAGGATCGTCCTGGATCCGGGCCACGCCCTGGAGTTCGTCGGTCTGGCGGCCCAGATGATCCTGACCTTCCGGTCCCGCTACGGGGAGACGGAGGTTCAAACCCCCTGGGTGGATGCCGCCGTCCTCCGCCTCCGGAAGATTCTGGAGGTCAACCTGGTCTTCGGCTACAGCACCGCGGGGGGAATCCCCAAGGGGGTGGACGCCGAGGCCCGGAAGCCGGTTTATGGGGACATGCCCTGGTGGTCCCTCCCCGAGACGCTGCGGGCCATCGCGCTTCTGGAGGCTCTGGAGGGGGGCGGGGGCTGGTCCCCCTGGGGTGAGGAATGGTTCGACCGCTGCCTCGACGCCTTCGAGACAAATTACCGCAGGCCCTCGGCCTGCGCCGTTCCCCTCCAGACCGTGGACGGGGAGGGCCGGCCCGTCGGTGTCATCCCCGCCACCCCCGATCTGGACCCCGGCTACCATACCGGCCTCTCCCTCATGGACTGCCACGATGTCCTGGCCCGGCCATCCTTTCTGGCCATGGACCTCCGGGAGGTGGACATCAGCCCCCGGGTCGGCACCAGGCTGTCGGGGCACGCGGGGCGCAGGGAGGTCTCCGGGGCGATCCTGGACCCCCTCCACGCCCGGGTGGCGCTGCTGCAGACTCCCCATTCCCGGCAGGCGGTGGTGAGCGCGGACCTGCTGGAACTTTCCGGGGAGACGGTCCGGGATCTGCGCCGGGCCATGGCCCCGGTCCTGGAGACCGACGAGGACCACATCCTCGTCGCCGCCACCCACACCCACACCGCCCCGCCGGTGATCGATCTGGGCTCCCTGGGGGCGGACAAGGAGTACCTTTCCCTGTTGCGGGAGCGGCTTGTCCGGGGGACGGAGGGCCTGGGGTCGGACCTGAGGCCTGTCCGGCTGAAGGCGGTGCGGTTTTCCCTTCCCGTGGGGATCAACCGCCGGGGGAGGGACCCCGCAACGGGACGGGTGAAGATGCTTCCCGACCCCGAGGGGAGCCGGGACGACGAGATCGTCGCGGCCTTCTTTTATGATCCTGAGGGGGCCGTCCGGTCGGTCTGGGTCCAGACCGCCGTTCACCCCACCACCCTGGCGGTTTCCATCAGCGCGGTTTCGGCGGACTACCCCGGAAGGCTCGCCGCGGACCTTCGGAGGAGGCTGGGGGATCAGGTGGTGGTCCTGCCCTTCACCGGGGCCTGCGGGGATGTCCGCCCCGCCCTGCTGACCCCGGACGGCGGGTCCTTCCGGGGCGGCGCCGTGGAGGACGTGGAACGTATCGGGAAGACCATCGCCGACGGCCTGATGAAGGCCTTGAAGGAGTCCTCCGGGCCGCCTCCGGCGGAGGCAGGCGAAGTCCGCCTGTCCCGGAAGACCCTCCGCTTCCCCTTCCGGGAAGTCCCCACGGCGGAGGACCTCAACGCCCTGCATCGCTCCCAGGCGGCCAGGCTGGAAAAAGCCCGGGAGGCGGCCCGGGGCCTGAACGAGTTCGCCCTGTCCCACGAGAACCCCACCTGGGAGGTGGAGGCGGAAAAGTACTGGGTGGCCCGCCTCCTATCCCTCCCCCGGATCCCCCCATGGGCGGAGGGGGAGCTGGCCGTCCTGACCATGGGGTCCGTACTGGCCCTCTGCATGGTCCCGGGGGAACTCTTCTCGTCCCTGGGAAAGAAGATCAAGGCCCTGGCCCCTGACAGGGCGGTGATGGTGGCGGGCTACGCCAACGGCTCCCTGGGCTACCTGCCCGGCCGGGATGCGGTCTCCCAGGGGGGCTACGAGGTGGAGGTGGCCTACAAGTATTACGGTCTTCCCGGGGCCTTCACCGAAGACCTGGAGGACCTGATCCTGGGTGGCTTCGACGGGCTCCTGAAGGGGGAAGTCCGTGGGTGAGGGGTCCGGGGCCATCGCGACGCCGGAGGTATCCACCATCCGGTGGACGGCCCCCTTCGATGTGCTGGTCATCGCCACGGTGGACAGCCTGGGCCACCTCCTGGGCATCCCCATGCGGGACCTGTATCTCCACGAGGAGGCCTGCATCGCCGCCTTCACCGAGGGGCTGCCCCGCCTTCAGAACCTGGCGGGGCCGGAGGTCCCCCTCATCGCCCCCATCACCACTCCGGTGATCAAGTATGGACACCTCAACTCCCTGGGCATCCCCATTCTCTTCCCCGAGACGGGGCAGGTGGCCCTGGACATGCAGCCCATGGACCTGGGAAGGGTGGCCCGGCTCCTGGAAGAGAAAAGGGGGGACGATTCTTTCGGCGGCGGACTCACGGGCCGGCAGGTCCGGTACCTGGGGACCCTGCGGCGGCGCTTTCCCGGGAAGCGGGTCCACTGGGGCTGGCAGTGGGAGGGGCCGCTCACGACCCTCTGGGCCCTGTCGGGGATGCAGAGCATGTACGCCGTGTACGACGAGCCCGGGTTGTTCCGGCGCTGCATGGGCCTGGTCACCGAAAGCATCGTCCGCTACACCCGTTTCTACCTCGGCGTCGACGGGACCAGCGTCCTGGACCCCTTCCCCGATCACGGCCGCCTCTGCGACGACATCGCCGCCATGTTCGCCCCCTGGATGTGGCCCGAGATGGTCCTCCCCTTCTGGGAGGGGTTCTTTTCCGCCCCCGTCTCCCAGCGGAAGCTGCATTGTGAGGGGATGAAACCCGAACATCTGCCCCATCTGAGGAACCTGGGCATCACCGATTTCGACCCGGGGATCTCGCCCCAGCTGAACCCCGCCCTCATCGCCGAGCGGCCCTGGCTTCCCTTCTGCTGGCGGCTGGGGAGCTTCCACTACCAGGACATGACGCCCCAGGCCGTCGAGGATTTCGTCTTCGCCGCCGCCGCGTCCGGCGCCCGGTATGTTTTCACCGTCATCGAGCCTCTGATGTGCGATGAGGAGACCATGGCGAAGGTCCGGGTCCTCCATGCCGCGGGCCGCCGGGTGCGGGAAAAGCTCGTGGCCGGAACGCCCCGTAACAGGCTGGGCGGCGCGGCGGAAGAGTACTGGGCTGTCTGGAAGGGGTACCGGAGGAGCTGAGCGCCCCGGGCCGGGCAGGCGCCCGACCCCGGAGTCGGGAATAATCTTTTTTCCGGGACCTGCCGGCGGGACCTGTCCCGCCGGGATGGAAAACTCGCTCCGTCCCGGGGGAGGCCCCGCGGAGACTTTTTGAGGACTTGCCCGGGGCCGGGGGAGGAAGGCGGGCCGGGAGAATGTGGCCGTCTTCTCCCGGCATGGACGGCCGTGAATTTGGCCCGCTTGAAGCTTGGGCGGGGGGAGGATATACTGCCGCCGATTTCGGTCATATTGCGTGACCGGTGAAAAAACAAGCGATAAATCCGGTCTTCATGTCCGCTTTGGAGACCGATCGCGTTCCATGCCTAGGGGTTCGGTTTGAGTGTCTGGGTGGTTTTTCATTCCCTTTTTATCTGGCCCGTCAGGGTCGCCGTGGAAGGCCTCTTCGTCGTTTTCCAGGTGGTTTTCGAAGACAGGCCGGGTCTTTCGATCTTTTTCCTCAGTCTTGTCGTAAACAGCGCCCTTCTGCCTATCTATTCCGTCGCTGACCGCTGGCTGCAGGAAGACCGGAACCTTCTGGAGAGAATGCGCCGGAAAATCGCGGACATCAAGGCGGTCTTCAAAGGCGACGAACGGCAGATGATCCTGAACACCTACCACCGGCAGATGGGCTACACCCCGCTGGGTTCCTTGAAAGCCCGGGTCGGGATCCTCCTCCAGATTCCCTTTTTTTTGGGCGTTTATGAGTTTCTGAGCCACACCACCTCCCTGCGAGGGAAATCGTTTCTTTTCATTCCCGACCTGGGGGCGCCCGACGGATGGGGCCGCCTTTTCGGGTTTTCCATCAACCTGATGCCCATTCTGATGACGGCAATCAACATCCTCTCGTCCCTGGTATATACGAAAAAGGCGGAGGCGAAGGAACGGGTCCAGCTTTTTGCCATGGCCGCCGTTTTTTTGATTCTGCTGTATCGGTCCCCCTCGGGACTGGTCCTGTACTGGACCATCAACAATGTGTTTTCCCTGGGCCGGAACCTCGCCGTTTCCCGGCTTCGGCGGCCCGTTCTCGTCCTTCGCTGGACCGTCTCGGTGGCGGCGCTGGGAACGGCCATCGCCCTTCTCTCCGGAGTTTCCTCCATGAAACTTGCGCATCGCCACCTCATGATGGTTCTTTGCCTGACGCTGGTGGCGGTTCCCTTCATCTGGTCCCGTCTTGTCCACGCCGCAGAAGGATGGCGCGCCATAACCGCGGAGGATCGCCTTCTGTTCTTCACATCCGGAATCGTCTTGTGGCTCTTGACGGGGTTCCTTGCCCCTATCATGGCGCTGTCCTCATCCCCCACCGAGTACGACAGACCCTGGCAGTTCATGATCAGGACTCTGCTGCAGGGATTTTCCGCCTTCGTTATGGTGCCGGGCTTCATTTGGGCTTTTTCCGGGAACCGGGGGAAGCGTGTGCTCTCCGCGATGGGAGTATCTATGGCGGTCCTTTCGCTGATTTCCTTTTTTGTCCTCAGCGGCTCCCACGGCACACTCACCCGGGGCTTCGCTTTCGACAATCCCCATCGGATAAAAACCGCCTTCCCCTTGTGGGCCAATGCCGCGGCCGCTCTGGGGACCTTTGGAAGCGTAGCGCTGTTCCACATCCTGAAAAGAAAAAAGGCCCTGGCCGGTCTTCTGGGGGGAGTCGCCGTGGCTCTGGTCCTGACCTCCGTCGTGGAGGCAGCACGCATCCGGAAGGCGCTGACGCTGGAGGGTGCGGCGGGTGAAACAGTCCTCGGCGAGGTGGCGGCTTCCGGCGGGGCAGCGGCCCCGGCCGGGAATGGGGCTGACGGCGGCGTCGGAGTTGCCGGCGCTGCGGGGAGCGGCGGCGCGGCGGGATTCTCCGGTTCGGCGGAGCATGCCGGAAAAACCCATGAGGTTTTTCACCTTTCCCGGAAGGGGAACAACACCTTCATCCTGTTTCTCGACCGGGCCGTGGGCGTGGCCTTCTACCATGCACTGGACCTCCTCCCCGACACAATCGCCGAGATGGAAGGTTTCGTCTGGTACCCCCGGACCGTCTCCTTCGGGGACTGCACCATCTTGGGAGTCCCGTCCATGCTGGGGGGCTATGACTACAGCCCCGGGAATGTGAATGCCCGAAGCGGCATGCCCCTGGTGGAAAAGATCAACGAGTCACTGACCCTGCTGCCCCGGCTCTTCGGCGAAGCAGGCAGAAGGGTTTCCATCACCGACCCGAGCCTCGCGGGGCTTCGCTGGATTCCCGACACCTCGATTTTCGACGGCATTCCCCATGTCAACGCCCGGAACATCAAGGGGCTCTACTCAAAAAGATTCTTCGAGGAGAACGGCTACCCGCCCCAAAGGGTAACCGAGTCTTTCGACTACGACATCATGTTCCGTTTCGCCGTCTTTCGGGCCTCTTTGCCGGCGTTTCGTTATTACATTTATTACAACGGGGGATGGTGGCGGGACGGACGCTCCAACAGCTTTGAGAGATCGCTGGCGGTTTTTCCCAATCTGTATTATTTATCGGACCTCTGCGCCGTGGACGACGGCGGGCCGACGCTCAACATCTTCATGAACGAGTCGACCCACGAGCATGGTGCCTTTACGCCGGACCTCATGCCCAGCCGGGAGCCGGTGACCTACGATCCGGCCGCCGTCGCGCGATTCGGGACTCAGGGGGACGCGGGATACGCCCACGCGTTTCTCGCCGCCATCCGAGCGGTGGGAGTATGGCTCCGTCATCTGAAAGAACGGGGGGTGTACGACAACACGAAGATCATTGTCGTGGCGGATCACGGCGGAAACTTTCGGAACGATCGGTTCGAAATCCCCGGGATGGAGCGTTTCAACCCCCTTCTGCTGGTGAAAGAGAGAGGGGTCCGGGGGTCCCTTCGGATCGAAGATAGTTTCATGGTCAACGCCGATGTTCCGGCTCTTGTCCTGTCCGGCGACGACGGGGTGAGCGGGATGAATCCCCATACGGGGCGGCCCATCGACAGGTCCGCCGCCGGGGAGGAGCCCCTTCGGGTCTACGAGGCCCCGGGCAGTCAGAACCGGCACGGCCCCTACGGATTCACCCTTCTGGGGTCCCGGGCGTATCGCGGGGGGGACATCTACATGAAGAACTCCTGGGGGGACTGGGAAGAACAATGAATCGTTTCGCCTGCGCCGCGCTGCTTTTCGTTTCCGCGGCCCTGCCGGCTTTCGGCTACATAGACCCGGGAACGGGGAGCATGCTCTTTTCCTTCCTTACCGGAATAGCGGTGACCCTGTTCTTTTTCCTGAAAAACCTGATTATCCGGTTGAAGACCCGGGGGTTCCGGTTTGGAAAGGAGTCCTCCGGAACCGGACAGGGGGTGGTTTTCCACTCCGAAGGCGGGCAGTACTGGAACGTTTTCCGGCCAGTCATTCGGGAGTTCCACCAGCGGGGAGTCCCCTGCCTCTACTGCAGTTCCGACCGGAACGACCCGGGGCTTTCCTTCGTTTCCGACAGCGTCGCGACCCGGTACATCGGAGAGGGCAACAAAGCCTACCGCTTCCTCAATTTCCTGGAGGCGGAGATCTGCGTCACCACCACCCCCGGGCTGGATGTTCTCCAGTTCAAGCGCTCTCCGGGAGTCAGGCATTACGCACATATCCTGCACGCCGTGACCGACGCCACACTGTACCGCCTGTTCGGGCTGGATTACTTCGATACGGTCTTCCTGACCGGTCCCTATCAGGCCGAGGATCTGCGGACCTTGGAGAGGCTTCGGGGGACTCCGACAAAAAGGCTGGAAGTGACGGGCTGCACCTATCTGGATGAACTGGCCGCCAGGTCCCGGAAAGATGTCCCGACCGCCGACGGAAGGACCGTTCTGCTGGCCCCTTCCTGGGGTGAAAACGGTATCCTCCGACGATACGGAACCAGTCTTCTGCGTCCCCTGGCGGAATCGGGCTACCGGCTCATCATCCGTCCCCACCCGCAGAGTTTCATCTCCGAGGCGGATGTCCTGCGCCGCCTTCAGGAAGAGCTTGCGACCTATCGGACGGTGGAATGGAACAGCGACAGGGAAAACCTTTCGGCCATGGCTCGTTCGGATATTCTGATATCCGACTTTTCGGGAATCATCTTCGACTATCTTTTTCTTTTCCGCCGCCCCGTTCTGTACGCGAAATTCGATTTCGACCCCAGACCCTACGACGCGGGAGACCTGGATCGGGCTCCCTGGACATTCCGGATTGTGGAACAGGTGGGGCATCCTCTGATGGAAACCGATTTTCCCCGCATCAGCGAACTTTTAGACGGGCTGCGGGACGATCGGGAGAAGACCGCCGTCATCGATCGGGTCCGGGAAGAGGCATATGCCCACCCCGGGGAGGCGGGGAAGCGGATCGCGGATATCCTTCTTCGCCTTCGAAAGGAACTTTCTCCTGACCACTGATCCGCATCGCAGGGCCGAAGCCCCAGCCGGACCATGCCGGCGGCCCGATGACCCTCACCTCTTCCCGATCTGGTCCCAGCCCGCAGTCCGGCTATGGGGAAGGCGGCGCCGGGTCCTTTGCCCAGCCCCGGGCCGGGCAGGCGCCCGACCCCGGAGTCGGGAATAATCTTTTTTCCGGGACCTGCCGGCGGGACCTGTCCCGCCGGGATGGAAAACTCGCTCC
>JAKQWJ010000183.1 GCA_029562045.1 Spirochaetota bacterium
CACGGCGCTCCCCAGGGCCAGCCCCGCCTGACCCCGGGCAGTCATCAGCGTGCCGTCGTAGATCGTGGCCAGGGCGTTGGGGTTCCCGGGTATGCCCAGCAGGATGGCGGGGATGGAGGCCCCCGACACAGCCCCGCAGTAGACCGCCAGCAGCATGCCGAAGCCGGCGGCGAAGGAGAGATGGAAGCTCACCGGAAGGAGCAGGGCGATTCCCATGGTCGCGGTGAGCCCCGGCAGGGCCCCGATGATGATGCCCAGGATCGCCCCCAGGGCGGTCCAGAAGATCGTCTCCACCGTCAGAACCTGGGACAGAGCGGAAAGAAAATCCACCATGATTCACCTCACCAGAAGAGCAGCCCCGATGGGAAGGTGACCCGGAACATCATCCGGAACACCACGAAGAGAAAAAGGGTCGTCCCGTTGGACAGGATGACGGAATTGACCACCAGGTCCTCCGTTCCCGACCGTTTCCGGCCCCAGCGATGGGCCGCCATGGCCGACGGGAAAAACAGGAGCCCCGAAGCCAGGATGAAAAAAAGCACCGAACCGGTCCGGGACGAGAGAAACCCAATCCCCGCGTCCCTGCCCAGGTAAAAGAGCTCCCGGGAAACCAGCCGCCCCGCGGTATAGAGGACGGCCGCGGCCATGGCGGCGACCCCCGCGCCGCAGAGGGCCGGGGAGATGCGGAAAGCCGCCCCCCCCATGGCGGCCCGGCCGTTCAGAACGAAGAGGAGGTACATGAAGAGGGTGGTGAGCAAAACGAAGCCCACCCATTCCAGAAGCAGGATGTAGGCCACCGAGGCGCCCAGGGTGGCGAGGAAAAGAACCCTCACCCCTCCCGCCGGCGCCGGCGGTCTTTCCTTCGCCGGGCGGGGACGGAGGATCTGATACAAGCCCGCCGCCAGCATCACCGCCCCCGAGGCCAGGGGCAATGCCCGGGTTCCGGGGTCGTGCCCCTCCTCGTCCCCGATCATCCGCCGCTGTTCCAGGGAAAACCCGTGTAGAATGACCAGAAGGGCCACGAGGCAGACAACCACCGCCCCGGTCCGCCCGGACAAGCCTTTCATGGAGAACCTCCCGCTATTTTTTCAGAAGCCCCGCTTCCTTCAGAATGGGAAGGTACATGTCCCGCAGTTCTCCGAAGTAGGCGTCGGTGGCGGCAAGCTCGGTGAAGGCGGGGATGAGGCCGTTCTGCTTCATGTAGGTCTGATAGGCCGGGGACTCGAAGGCCTTCCGGGCGGCCTGGGCCAACACCTTCTTCACCTCCGGCGGGGTCCCCTTCCTGACCGAAATGGAGCGGTAGGAGCCGGCGGGGATTTTAACCTGAGGGTAGCCCGCCTCGGCCAGGGTCGGCACATCCGCCAGGTCGGGGATGATGCTCCGGGCGTCATAGAGAACCACCAGCGGCCGGAGCATGTTCCGGTTGGCCACCACCTCGGACTGGGAGAAGATCCCCACATCGCAGTGCCCCCCCAGGGTGGCCGCCAGAAGGTCCGCGCAGCCGCCGAAGGGAGTGACGTTGAAGGCGTTCTCGAAATTCAGGTTGATGCCGATGCTGGCCACCCCGGTGGCGCCCCCCATGCCGGCGTTGCCCAGGGAGATGGTCCGGGGCTTGGCTTTGGCGGCGTTCACCACCTCCTGAAAAGTCTTCCAGGGCTTGTTGATATTCACCGCTACGATGAAGGGGTCCCAGTTCATCCCCATGATGCCTTCCACCTGGTTGGCCCCGTCGGTGAGGCCCTGGAGGGTGGCCGCCACGGTGTGGGTCCCCGAGGCCAGGAGGGCGTAGCCGTCGGCGGGGAGCCGCAGCAGCTCGTTGGTCCCCGTGGCGCTGCCGGCGCCGCCGATGTTGCTGACGATGATGGTGGAGGGCAGGTTCTTTTTCATCTCCTCCACCAGGGCCCGGAAAATGAGGTCCGTCCCGCCGCCGGCGGCGAAGGGGACGATGAGGGTGATGTTCTTTTCCGGGTCCGGCCACCGGGAGCCGGCCTCCCCCCGGCCGGCGGCGAGAAGTCCGGAAACGAAAACAAGGGCGACGAGAACGGCGATGAGGGTGCGCTTCATGACAATCCTCCTGGAACTGAGAGTTCTTCTGTTAGGAATATTCACCTTTCCCGGAGAAAAATCAACAGAAATGCATCGCGCTACCGCAGCCCGGCCCGGGCAGCCAGATGCAGGGCCCCCAGGACCGCCAGCCGGAGGACCTCCTCGGGGTCCGAAACGACCAGGATTTCCGAAGCGAGGCCCAGCTTGTCCGTCAGGTAGTGATGGAATATCTCACAGCGGGCCGCGGGGCCCACCAGGAAGATCCGCTCCCCGTAGGGGTAACCGAACCGGGGAAAGAGCCGGAGAGTGGCCAGATCGTCCGCCGCCAGGGCGGATTCCACGAACGCGCGCCGCCGTTTCCAGTCGGTCTTCAATAAAACGTCCATGAACCGGGGCATCATGAAGGCCCGCAGAAGGCCCGCCTCGCCGACGATGTCGTAGGCCAGGTCCGCCGTCTCCCGGTGAAAGGGGACCTCCGCGTCCCACGGTGAGCCGTCCCCGGGGGCCACGGACTTTCCGATGAAGGTCTCCTTCACCAGGGCCTCGAAGACCTGACCGGAGAGGGTGGTGAGGCTCCCGAGGATCCGCCCCGCCCCGTCCACGGGGATGAACTTGCTGTGGGAGGAGAGGTTGATCATCGTCGTCGGAATGCCCCCGCCGTGGAGCTCCAGCAGCCCCGCCACCTGGGTTTCCTCCCCCCGCATGAAATCCAGATCCCCCACCCGGGACACGTCGTTGGCCCCGGGATCGTAGGGGTTCTTCACCCCCCGGATGAGGTACAGCGGCACCTCCGGGTCGAAGGACTCCTCCGGATCGATCCGGGTGATCGAACCCGCCAGATCCTTCATGGAAACCGGTGCGAAGAGATGGGGAAGCTCCCGGATGCCCAGCTCCGAGGTGATCATCCCCGAGGAGATGACGAAGTCCACCGACGCCCGGGATACCCCCGCGGCGGTCAGGGTCTCATCCAGGAGGCGAAGCAGTTCGGCCTTCAGAAAGGCGTTGGAGCCCCGGATGGCGGTGTCCCTGACCCCGGCTTTCACGGCCCCCCTGTGGACGACCCGCCCGTCACCGTCCACCAGGGACAGCCGGGAGTTGGTGGTTCCGCAGTCCAGCGCGGCGATGACCCTCACGCTCCGCCTCCCTGCAGGACCCCCAGGGCCGCCAGCGCCTCGGCGATTCTGGCCTTCTCCGCCCCGGAGGCGGGAAGGAAGGGGCTGCGGGGAAAGGCCTTCAGGATGCCCCGGATCTCCAGCATGGCATAGACCGCGAGCTGGGTGGACCGGGCCAGGTACATGACGTCCCGCAGCCTGTTCACCGCGAACTGGGTCCGGCGGCAGGCCTCGAAATCGCCGGCCATGCCCTGGCGGTGCATGGCGACGCAGATCTCGGGGAAGGCGTTGGCCAGACCGGGAATGTAGGCCTCCGCCCCCAGCGCCCGGGCGGAGAGCCACATGGACTCGGTGCCCAGCACCACATCGAAACCCGTCTCCCCCAGTTCCCGCTGGTAGAGGGCGAACTTCATGATGTCGAAGGTGGCGTCCTTGACCCCCCGGGCCCCTTCGTCTGCGAGCTTCTTCATGGCGCCCAGATCGATCTCGTATCCCGAAAACCTGGGATTGTGGTAGACGTAGACGGGGAAGCCCCGGGGAACCGCCGCCAGCATGGCCCGATAGAAGGCCAGGACCCCGTCGGCGTTATGATGGTAGTAGTAGGGACCCACCGCGGAAACCGCCGCCGCCCCCCGGGAAGCGGCATGGGCGCTGAGTTCCGCTGCGTCCCGGGAACTGGCGGCGCCGGTGTGGACCACCACGGGGATCTTCCCGGCGGCCCGGCGCAGCGTGGTCTCGGCCACGATCTTCCTCTCCTCCACCGACATCAGGGGTCCCGAACCATAGGAGCCGCAGATGAAGAGGCCGTCCACCTCCGACGCGAGGTAGTCCACCAGGGCCTCCAGCCCGGGGATGTCCAGCTCCCCTCCCTCGGTGAAGGGGGTAATCATCGGCGGAACGACGCCGTAGAGTTTTTTTCGATTGTCCATGGGTAATCGGCTCCTTAAAATTTGAGGTAGGAAAGTCCCTGCCGGGACGAGGCCAGCCGGTCCAGAGCCTCCGGTCCCATGCTCACCACCAGACCGGAAAAAATGGTGTCCATCAGGGCTATCTCGGCGATCCGGGACACCATGGCATCGGTGCGGTAGTTGGTCTCCCGGGAATCCACCACCAGGCAGACATCGGCGAGCTTCCCCAGGGGGGAATCCGCCGAGCCGGTCATGGCCACCACCACCGCCCGGGGCTTGCAGCCCGCCACGGGGATCACCACGTCTTTCGACTCCCCGGAGGAACTGACGCAGAAAAGAAGGTCCCCCTCCCGCAGTTCCGACAGCACCAGGGCGTTGACATGGGAATCGGTGGTGTACAGGCAGTGGAGCCCCAGTCGGGAAAATTTGATGAATCCGTCGTAGGCCACCACCACGGAGGTCCCATAACCCAGGAGGATGATCCGTTTCGCCGCCAGCAGGAGGTCCACCGTCCGGCGGATCAGGCCGTCGTCCAGAACCTCCATGTTCTTCTGCAGAACCCGGAGGCCGGACTGGAAGATCTTCTTTTTCAGTGACCCGATGTCGTCGTCCAGGGTTATCTCCGAGTTCTCGTCCACCCCGCTGATGGCCCGGCCGGCGATTTCCCCCGCCAGGGTCACCTTGAAGTCATGATAACCGGAAAAGCCCAGAGAGCGGTAGAACTTGACGATGGACGCTTCGCTTTTGGCTCCGGTCTTCTCCGCCAGATGGGAGATGGACATGCGGACCACCGCCTGGGGGTTTTCCAGAAGATAGCGGCCGATCCTCTTCTGCACCGGAGGCATGCCCTCCATCCTGTCCGCCAGCAGACGCAGCAGGGGTATCTGGGTTTTTTTCGATCCGCTCTCCGGGACGGTCGTGATGTCCACCCTCCTACACCAGGCCCATCTCCCGCAGCTCCCCCCGGGCCCGGTCGTACAGCTCCCGGGAAATCTCCCGGTGCGGCGCTTTGGGAAAGCCCGGATCGATTCCCCGCATCCTGAGCACCGCGTAGGTCATGGTGAGGGTGGGGCCGTACTTCATCACCGCCCGGGCCTGGACGATCCGGAGCTGTTTTTCCGCCGTGGCCTTCGCGTCCCCTTTTTTCCAGGTTTCGTAGAAATCCGTCAGCATTTCCGGAAAGACATTGGCCAGGCCCGCGATGACTCCGCAGGCCCCGGCGTCCAGGGCGCCCTGGGCGATGGCCTCCGTCCCCACGATGAACTGAAACCCGGGTTTTTTGACCTTGATGAGGTAGAGGTAGAAATTGACCAGATCGAAGGCCGAGTCCTTGACCCCCGCCAGCCCCTCCTCCGCCAGGGTCTTCAGCATTTCCGGGGAAATGGGATTCCCCGACAGGTCCGGGTTGTTGTACAGAAAAACCGGGATCTTCACCGCCCTGATCAGGGCCCGGTAATGCTCCAGGAGTTCGCTCTGGGGATACTTGAAATAGTAGGGGGGAATGGCGCCCACCGCGTCCGCCCCGGCGGATTCGGCGTGCCGCGCCAGATCGAGGGTCTCCGCGGTGGAGGCCGCCCCCACATGGACGATCACATAGGCCTTTCCCTTGTCCCGGATCACCGCCTCCGCGACCCTTTTCCGGTCCTCCGTCCCCATCAGCGGGCCCGAGCCGTAGGTCCCGCAGGGGTAGAACCCGTGCACATGGGGGTTCAGAAAACCCATGATGTCCCGCTGACGGCCCGGATCGAAGCGTCCCTGCCCGTCGAAGCCGGTGATGACCGGCGGAATGATTCCCGTGAACTCCATGACGACCTCCGGAATGATTGAATGTATCTGGCCACCCCAGAATAGCACCATCCCGGAAAATGGGCAAGAAATAAAAAATATTTTTTTTTATTTGACAGACCGGACATGCCGGTATACAGTGGCATAACCGCCCGCATGGGCAATCATACAAGGAGAGAATCATGAAAAAAGGCCTTCTTGTGCTGCTCGTCATGAGCCTCGCGATGGGGACGCTTTTCGCCGGCGGGGCGAAGGAAGCGAAGTATCCCACCAAACCCATCAGCATCGTCTGCCCCTGGGCCGCGGGGGGCGGGACCGACAGAATCGCCCGCTACTTCGCCGACGCCCTGGCGAAGGAGGTGGGCCAGCCCGTCAACGTGGTGAACAAGACCGGCGGATCCGGCGCGGTGGGTCATCTGGAAGGGGCCAACGCCGCCCCCGACGGGTACACCATCATGAACCTCACCTTCGAAATCAACACCCTCAAGAACCTCGGGTACGCCGACCTCACCCCGGAGAACTACATTCCCCTTCTGCAGTTCAACGAAGACGCCCCGGCGGTCATCGTGTCCGCCAACTCTCCCTACAAGAACATGAAGGACCTCATCGACGACATCAAGGCCAAACCCGACGGGACCTTCAAGTTCTCCGGCAGCACCATCGCCTCCGCCTGGGACCTTCCCCGGATCCGCATGCTCATCGACGCAGGCATAAACCCCGCCAAAGTCAAATACATACCCACCCAGGGCGCGGCGCCGGCCATCACCGAACTCATGGGCGGCCATGTGGACGTCATCACCTGCAGCTACCCGGAAGCCGCGGGCCAGATCGAGGGTGGCGCCCTGAAGGCGCTGGCCATCATGGCCGACTCCCGCAACCCCTCCTTCCCCAACGTGCCCACTCTGAAGGAGCAGGGAATCAACGTGTCCGGCGGCACCTGGAGGGGCTTCGCGGTTCCGCTGAAAACCCCCGAGCCGGTGGTTCAGTACCTCATCCAGGCGTTCAAGAAAATCACCGAGTCCCAGGAGTACAAGGATTTCATGTCCAAGGGCGGATTCGGAGTCCGTGTCCGGCTGGGCAAGGAGTTCGGCGACTTCATGATGACCGAGTACCGGGCGCTCAAGGACGTCATGGACGCGGCGGGCTATCTGAAGAAGTAATTTCTCTTTTTCGATTCCCACCCGGGCGGCGACCGCCCGGGTTTTTCTGCCGGGGGGCGAAGTGAAAATCAATCAGGAACATATCGTGGGGGTGGTCTGCCTCGCGGTTTCCGGGGTGATCCTGGCGATCACTCCCTCTTTTCCGTCGGGCCAGGCGACGGCGGGTTTGACGGGGCCGGCCTTCTTTCCCAATCTCCTGGCCATCATCTACATCCTTTGCGGAGTCTATCAGCTCCGGCACGGAACCCGACGCGCCGGAGACTACCGGGCGATCCGCCCGGAGACGGCGGCGTCCCTTGCCGCTGACGGCCGGACCCGCAGCGCGTGGATCTTCATCGGCCTCAACGCGGGGTTCGTCCTTCTTCTGGACTTTCTCGGATTCATCGTCGCGACGCTGATTTTTCTGGTGCTTCTCATGAAGAAACTGGGCGTTACCCTGCCGAAGGCGGCATTGTACGCCTTCATCTTCACCGGAACCATCTATCTTCTTTTCGTGCGGCTTTTCGCCATCAGCCTGCCTTCGGGCATCCTCTCCCACGTGGGGTTTTAACGTATGGATACCATATTGAGCCTTCTGAGCCCGGAGATCCTGATCCCCTGGATCCTCTCCATGGTCCTGGGGATCTTCGTCGGCGCCATGCCCGGCCTCACCGCCACCATGGCGGTGGCCCTGATCGTGCCGCTCACCTTTCACACCCCGCCCATCGTGGGTCTGGCCATGATCCTGGGTGTCAGCTTCACCGCCATCTTCGCCGGGGACATCCCCGCCACCTTCCTGCGAGTCCCCGGGACCCCGGCCTCCGGCGCGGCGGTTCTGGACGGTTATGAAATGAACAAACAGGGGAAGGGGCCCCTGGCCATCGCGCTGGACCTGACCTGCAGCACCCTGGGAGGCCTCATCGGTGTGCTTATCCTGATAACCGTCTCCCCCATCCTCGCCACCTTCGCCCTGAAGTTCACCCACTTCGAATATTTCTGGCTCGCCGTGATGGGGCTTTCCATGAGCGCCGTCATCACCAAGGGCTCCACAGTGAAGGGGATCATCGCCATGGTGGGGGGCCTGATCCTCTCCACGGTGGGGGTGGACATCTCCACCGGGTATCCCCGGTTCGCCTTCGGACACACCTATCTCATGGGGGGGATCAACTTCATCCCCGTCATGATCGGACTTTTCGGAATATCCGAGGTCATCCGCTCCATCATGACCACCAGCCTGAACGACATGGGAAACGCCGCCGTCAGCGCCTCCGTCAAGGCGGATTTCCGCTCCGTCGGCCGGGTCATGTTCCGGAACAAGCGGCTCATCGGCCAGTCCTCCATCATCGGCACCCTCATCGGGGCCCTCCCCGGCGCGGGGGCGGATATCGCCGCCTGGGTGGCCTACGGGATGGCGAAGAAGACCTCCAAAAAACCCGAGGCTTTCGGCACCGGTTCGGAGGAGGGGGTCATCGCCCCCACCACGGCGAACAACGCCGCCCTGGGGGGGACCTGGATACCCGCCCTGGTCTTCGGCATTCCCGGCGACACCATAACCGCCATCGTCCTGGGGGCGATGATGATGTACGGCCTCAAGCCCGGGCCCCTGGTATTCCAGGGAGACCGGGTCCTGGTCAACCAGATCTTCGCGGTGGCCCTGATTTCCCAGGGCTTCCTGCTGGTCCTGGGATTTTTCGGCATCAAGGCCTTCACCTGGTTTTTCAAGTTCCCCCGGAACGTGGTCATGGCGGGGATAACCATCTTTTCGATCATCGGCGCCTACGCCCTGCGCACCAGCGTCTTCGACGTGGGACTGGTGGTGATTTTCGGCGTCTTGGGCTATCTGATGGAACGGGTGACCATCCCGCTGCCGCCCTTCATTCTGGGTCTCATTCTGGGCCCGATGATCGAGGAAAACCTGCGGATAGGCCTGGTGAAAACCGACGGCAGTTTCTGGCCCTTCTTTTCCCGGCCCATATCGGCCTTTTTCGCCCTCGTCCTGGCGCTCCTGTTCCTGTACGAGCCGGTCAAAAAGCTGGTCCGCCGCCGCCTGTCCCGGGGCGGGACCTGAGACGGGGCGCCCCATGGGCCCGGTGGACCTGGTAAGTTTCGGCGAGCCCCTCATGGGCTTCTACCCTCCCCCGGGCAGGTCCATGACCGAGGATGTCCCGGTGGTGAAGACCTGGGGGGGAGACACCTCCAACGTGGCCCTGGCGGCCGCCCGCCTGGGTCTCGCCTCCGCCTTCCTGTGCCGGGTGGGGGACGACGTCTTCGGCCGGAGCTTCATCGACCTCTGGAAGGGCCGGGGGGTGGACACCCGTCTGGTGCAGACGGACCGGGAAAAAAGGACCGGCCTGTACTTCATCTCTTTCGAGAAAGAGAAGCACGTTTTCACCTACTACCGGGACGATTCCGCCGCCCGGAGAATCAGTTTCGAGGAGATCGATCTGAATATCCTCCGGGGGGCGCGGGTTCTGCATCTGAGCGGCATCAGCCTTGCCATCGGGGAAAACGCCCGCACCACCGCCCGCCGTCTCATGGCCTTCGCGAAGGAGGCGGGGATTCAGGTTTCCCTGGATGTGAACTACCGGCCGCCCCTCTGGCCCCCCGGGGAAGCCCGCCAGGTCATCCAGGAGGCGGCCCGGAGCTTCGTCCATGTCCTGGAGGTCACCGACGACGAGCTGCGGCTCCTGGGCTGGGATGTCCCGCCGGAGAAGGTCCCGGAAGTCCTGCCGGGCCCGACGATCCACGTGGTCAAACAGGGACACCGGGGGGCCTACATCGCCGGGCCCGGGGAGGGCTTTCATGTCCCCGCCTTTCCGGTGGAGGTGAAGGACACCGTCGGGGCGGGAGACGCCTTCGATGCGGGGTTCCTGGCGGCCCTTCTCGAAGGAAGGTCCCTCCGCGAGGCCGGGGCGTTCGCGGCGGCCACGGCGGCCATCGTCTGCACCGGGGTGGGCCCCCTGCAAAGGCAACCCGGCCGGGACGAGGTGGAGGACTTCCTCCGGGAGCGGGGCTGACGGGCGGATCAGGGGCCTGAGGGACTGCCTCCCCTCCTCCCGCGAGACAGGAGGGAAACGCATTCCCCGCCCCGGGGCTCCGATGATGATCGGTCCGGACCGCCTGAATTGCAGCGGAAGCGGATGAATATCGGGCGTGCATGGCCGCCTCTTCACTCTTCTTTTTTCAGGGAGTTCCAGAGACTGATTGTGGCGTAGCTGCGCCAGGGCCGCCAGCCTTCAGCCATCCGGAGCATCTCCTGGGCGGGCCGGCCCTCCAGGGCCTTCTTAATGCCCGCGTCGGTTTCCAGAAAGGCGTCGGTCCATCCCAGGGCCCGCATGGCGATGTACCGGGCCGTCCAGTTCCCGATTCCCGGGATGGCCAGGAGTTTTTTCATCCCCTCTTCCGGCTCGGCGCTGAACCCGAACCCCCCATCCCCCGCCCCCGGCACAGCCCCCGCGTCAATCCCCGGCGCAACCTTTGGAGTAACCGCCGGGGTGAATGCCTTCGCCAATTCGCCGATGGTCCGGGCCCGCCGGGCGAAAATCCCCAGGGGGCCCAGGCGGTTTTCGATCTCTCCGTCCAGGGCAAGGATGTCCCGGGGCGACGGAAAGGCATGGGTCAGCCCGGGAATGCCGGTTTCTATGGGGCTGCCGAAGGCCCCCACCAGCCGGGCCGCCAGGGTGCGTGCCGCTTTCACCGTTATCTGCTGCCCCAGCACCGCCCGCACCGCCATCTCGAAGGGGCAGAAGCTTCCGGGCAGGCGGGTGCCGGGAACGAAGAGGCCCGGGCGGATCTCGTTCATGGAGGCAAGTCTCTCGTACACCCTTTCCGGGTCGCAGTCCAGGTCAAAGAGACAGCCCAGTCGCCGCTTCACCTCCGGCCATATCGGCAGGAGGCCTTCGCTCAGGCCGACCGCCAGGGCATTCTTCCGGGGCTCATGATGCGCCCGGACCCAGCCGGTGAGGGCCCCTCCATCGGAATCCTTCAATCTGATGGTGCGGCTGTACTCATGGCCCGTGACATGCTCCACCCCGGGAACAGCCCGGCCCCGAAGAAAGTCCAGCAGTTCGGCGAAGCGGTAGGGGGGACGGTACTCCAGATACAGCCTTATATCCTTGTCCAGCTTTTTTTTCTCCGGCAGCTCCTTCCGTAAAGCTCTGGGAGAAAGCCGGTAGTGCTTTTTAAAAAGATCGTTAAAACGGCGCAGGCTGCCGAATCCCGCAGTCATTGCCACATCAAGCACCGACAGATTGGTGCCGGTTAAGAGGTTTTTCGCCAGGAGGAGGCGGCAGGTTTGCAGATACTGCACCGGCGACACCCTGTAAGCCTCGGTAAAAACCCGCCGCAGGTGTACTTGTCAAAACCTGATCTGACATTGATATATTTTTTCACTCCTGCTGCCTGACAGCCAGAGCATCATCAGACACCTGCTCATCATAGCCTGCCATCCTTTCCCGGGCTATGTGCGCTGACTCTTTAAAGGTCTCCATGGGGGTCTTCCCGTAGCACCACCTGCCGGTGTGCGGCCAATTCTCATTGTGCTCCGCGAGCCGCACGCACCGCCCGCCTCCGGGAGAGATGAAAAGGCCCTCTTTCTTTAACTCGTTGCTGATCCTCACCTGGCCGTAGGCAGAGTCACGGGAATATCCCATGATCCGGCAGGCCTCAGCCACATTGCCCAGCTGCTTTCCCAGCTCAAGAAGTCCGAGCTTCGATTTTACGATTTTCTGATGCCAGGTCATGTGATCTTCACTCCTCCTGTAGAGTGTCAGATCAGATCATAGCACATACAGCGCAGGCGCTCTTCAATCATGCTTACACTCATAAAAAAATCTCCCTATACAGGCCCTGTAAAAATGCCTGGACCCGACGGTTCGAATAATTGTCGAAGAGAACTTCAAAATCCTCCCGGGGAAGACTCCTGATATCCTCAATCTCAATGCGCAGGAAATCCGTCAGCTCCTGGCTGGAGGTCCAGTTTTTTCTGTAGATATACACATAGTCCGCCAGGGCTTTAATCGGATCGGCCAGCATCCACGCATACCCATGGGCATCCACCCTTCGGCTCACTCCCTTATAGAGGGTTTTCTGGGGCACCCGGGAATAGGCGAAGTAAGCCACAGGGGTGTCATAATTTTTGGATTGACTGGTATGAACACAGGTGATGGCGTGGACGGCCTCGGGGATAAGCCCATGCTCGCTCAGGGCGGATTCCAGGCTGACATAGGACGGCCCGCTGATGAGCTGGGCCAGATAATAGGGGTTCAGGTTCGTCTTTCGGTATTCCGGCGCGAGGGCATACAAGCCTCTTTTGATGATGATGAGGTCCCCCTGGGCGACAGCCCTTTTTACCAGTCCGTGGCGGGACGCCTCCCCGCGGAATCCGATGGCCATAAGATCGTGCACCCCGAATACCGGCTGGGGAATTTTCTTGATAATGGTCTCAATCAGAATATTCATACCTTACTGTCATTATGTGACAGTAAGGTATTTTTTTCAATCTGCGAGAAAATTCGTGAAAAACTCCCCCCGCGGGGGGGGAGCCTTTCACAATCCAAAGCTACATCATCACCTTGGGCAGGAAAAGGGACATGGCGGGGATGAAGGTGACCAGGATGAGGTCCAGGACCATCACCACATAGAAGGGCAGGATGGCCTTGGTTGCCTTTTCGATGGAGATCTTGCCCACGGAGCAGCCGACGAAGAGGGCCGAGCCCACCGGCGGGGTGGTCAGACCGATGGTGAGGTTGAGGATCAGCATGATGCCGAACTGGATGGGGTCCATCCCCAGGTGCCCCACCACCACCGGGAAGAGGATGGGGGTGGTGATGATGATCAGGGGCGCCATGTCCATGACGGTGCCCAGGGCCAGGAGCATCAGGTTGATCAGCAGCAGCAGAACAACCTTGTTCCCGGAGATGGTAAGCAGCCCGTTGGTCACCATCTGGGGTATGCGCAGATAAGCCATGAGGTATCCGAAGGAGGAGGCGGCAGCGATGAGGCTCATCACCATGGCCAGGGTCCGGAGGGAGTTGGCCAGGATGGACCACATCCGACTCAGAGGTATCTCCCGGTAGACGAAGAAGGTGATGATGAAGGCGTAGACCGCCGCCACCGAGGCGGACTCGGTGGCGGTGAAAACTCCGCTGATGACCCCACCCATGATGATGATGATGGTGAAGAGGCCGAAGAATGCGTCCCGGGCCAGCTGGAGACTTTTCTTCCAGCCGTAGGGTTTCTGCTTGGGATAGCCCCGCATATAGGCCAGGATGGCCGTGGGGATCATCAGAAGGAGACCC
>JAKQWJ010000186.1 GCA_029562045.1 Spirochaetota bacterium
CTTCGGGGGTGTCCGCGGGGAGAAAGCCGGGATGCACGGGCAGGCGGACCAGGAATGAACTGCGGTCTTCGTCGCTTTCAAACACCGGGCGGGGAGAGCCATTGGCCCGCATTACCCGCAGAATCTTGGGGATTCCGGTGGAGCGGCCTTCGGTAAGATCCAGCTCTTCCGTGTTCATCGTCGCCGCAGCGTCCGCCAGCTCGCTGCCGATTTCCTGGAGATGCTCCCGCATCAGCAGCGGCGACAGGTCGGCGAGGCCGGCCCCCTGGTTGCAGCGGTCGTCATAGGGAACGGTTGCAGCCAGGGACAGGAGCTCTCGTTCGTCTTCACCCCGTGCCTGCACCGTGCTGGTATGTTTACGCAGATAATAAGCCCACCCGGTATTTTTCTCTCCCAGCCGGATCCGCGCCTTGTAAGGGCGAGTTTCCCCACCGGGCACCCAGAGAATCAGAATCAGCCTTCCCTGCACTTCGTAGACCGCCGTGAGGGGATGGCAGGGAGGCTGAATTGCCGCATTTCCCAGATTCAGAAGTTCCTTCTGAATGCGATCGATCTGCTCCGGCAGCAGGCCCGCCGGCGGCAGGACAGGCCGGCCATCTTTCTCTTCAACACCCACCACCGCATAACCGCCCCCAAGGTTATGAAAATCATTGGCAAAGGCGCAGATACTATGCAGGACCGCCTCAGGATTCCAGCTCCTCTTATATTCCACCCGCTCGCTTTCGACGCTGCGCTGATGGAGGAGCGAATCAAGATTGATGGGGAGTAGCACACCTTCCATTACACAGACTCCGGAATTACAGGAAAGAGCTGCTGCATCAGACCCTTCTTGTGGTTCTTCAGTGCCTCGATCTTCTCCGCCTGGCGGGAGATGAGCTCGTCCAAGGATGAGAGGAGGTCGGCGATGCGTTGTTGTTCTTTAATTGAAGGCAAATAAAAAGGTAACATCTCAAAGAAAGAAGCTGGAACACGGCGTTGGCCTGCATTTCCAGTCATGTTAACGATACCAGACTTCCTTATATCTTCACGATATAAATATGAAAATAGAAATTTAGGCAGGCATTTTTCTTTTGAACGAAAAACATGGAATTCCGTACTCCCAAAAGCCATACCGTTCTTCAAATTTAGGGCTAAAGCTGCTTTTCCGTTTTCAAAACACGGAGTTATTTTCGCTATTATGACATCATTCTCTATAAAAGGTGTGTACCCCTTTTCAACATCTACATACCTTCGAATTTCGTGACTTCCGATATTTCCATTTTCTGAAACTGCAGCCATTGGAATAAAGCTGACAAGATCATTTTCATTATTTTGAGTTTTAGTTGGGTTTATGATGCAGACTTCTTTTAAAAGAGTCGCCTCCCACTCCCCCGCCTCCCGAAACTCGGGGAAGCGCAGCCGGGGCCGGGTTTCCCCCTCCCGGGGAAAAAGCTGCTCCATCAGCCCCTTCTTATAGTCCCGCAGGGCCGCCAGCTTCCGTTCCTCCGCCCCCATCAGATCGTCCAGGGAACTGAGGCACTGGGCGATTTTTTGTTGTTCGGAAATATCTTTAGGGAGGAAAATTAAAATAGACGCAATGCGATTTCCAGATATGCCAAATACTTTTGTTCCCTGAGCTTCTTTTTGAATCTGCATTCGAGCAACAGGAGATTGGAATAAATATCCACCAAAACCAAGAATTGGCTTAGATCCTATACGAGTGGCAAGTATTGTGTGTGTACCTGATACGAGAGGTTGTCCATCCAAAGATAGAATCTCTATCGCCTTTCCTATATCATTTAGATCTTCAGATGCATCCGCAAAAACGATGTCACCTTCCTCACAGAAATCATCTTCTAAGTTATTAATTTCTGTAAACTCTGGATTTATATATGGAACATCTTCGTTCTCAACGAGAAATCGAGTCTTAAATTTTGTATGAATGTCACCATAGTGAATATTTTTTATCGTCCCGACCTCATAATTAAGCTTATCTCTAGAAAGAGTATTGGTTCGCTTGAATTTATAGACATCAGAGAGCCGGGAGATATCCCACTCCCCCGTCTCCCTAAACTCCGGAAATCTCAGTCGAGGCACCAATACTTCTTTTTGAGTTCTCTCTTTATTCATCCTCTTTCAGCCTATCGGGATTAAGCAAAGATTTTTTCTCTGATGATGCCAGACGGCGTTCCACTTTTCCGATGTCATCCATTTTGTTCAAGCCGCCTTTTCGGAGTTCAACCATTTTGTTGGCGTCAACAAAATGGTCGGTAATGGCGTGGCCCTCAAATGTAGCCGTCATCTCCTGAATCAGATCATTTTCCATGGATCACCCTCCCCTATTCCTATTCATAGGCACTCAACCCCGAAATAGTCCGGCCGCCGGACTGTTTTTTGAGAAAGGGAAGGAGTTCCGCCATCAGCTCCAGTTCCCGCCGGGTGCGTTCCCGCCAGCCCAGGTCCAGGGGGGCCAGGAGCTGGGAAAGTTCCTCTCCGTCGAAGATCATCCGGTGGAGGATCCGGTCCACCAGGGCGCTCAAGGCGGCAGGGGCAAGGCCATGCCTCTGGGCCAGTCCCGCCAGTTCCTCCTCCTGCAGCCGGGTCCGGAACTGCCGGTAGCCTTCCCGGACCTGGAGCTCGTCCAGGGGCCGTCCCGCCTCCAGGCTGCGCACATAGAGGGCGATCTCCTCCCGCTGGTCCAGGAACTTGGCGTCCGATTCGATGAGGCCGATGAGCTCCTCCCGGGTCATGGTTTCCTTCTGCGGGTCCTGGGCGGTGTAGCGGGCGATGAGGTTCATGATGTAATCGTAGTCGATGGTGGCGGAGGCAAAGAGGATGAACTCGAAGTCCAGCTGGTCCACCCCGGGGAGGCCCGAGCCGCCGGGCCTGTCCCGCTCCTCCCGCAGGCGGCCCGCCGTTGCCAGGTAGGCCCCCCGGAAACTGACGAGCTCGCTCCGGGGGAGGATCTCCTCGATCTCCCGGCGCTGCTCCGCCGTCAGGTCCGTGTACTGGTCCAGCTGGGTCTGCAGGCGCTGAACCTCCTTGAACCGGTGGATGAACTGAACCCGGGCGTCGTCCCCCCGGAGGTTGGCGATGGCCTCCGGCCGGGGCTCCAGGCCCTGGGACCGGAGGAACTCATTCAAATCCGCCCGGGCCTGGCGGAACTGGCCGATTATCCTGGGGGCGCTGTCCACCAGCCAGATCTCCCGGGCCCTCTCCCCCTGGGCGCCGGAGAAAAGGGCGATGGCCTCGTCCACGCTCTCCTGCTGGGCCCGGAAATCCAGAATCTGGCCGTAGGGCTTGGAGCCGTTGAGGATCCGGTTGGTGCGGCTGAAGGCCTGGATCAGGCCGTGGTATTTAAGATTTTTATCCACATAGAGGGTGTTCAGGTACTTGGAGTCGAAGCCCGTGAGGAGCATGTCCACCACGATGGTGATGTCGATCTTCTCCGCCCCCTTCAATTTAAGGTCTTCGTTGGGGTGCATCTGGTTCTTGATGCGCTGCTGCACATCCTTGTAGTAATCGTCGAAATTGCCCACCGAGTGGTTTGTTCCGTAGGCCTGGTTATAGCCGGCGATGATCCGTCCCAGGGCGGCCTTCTTCTTGTCCGGCTCCGCCTGGTTGTCCGCCTTCTCCTGGGGAAGGTCCTCCTGGAGCTGGCGCACATCCGGGTCCCCCTCCGCCGGGGGCGAGAAGACGGCGGCGATCTTCAGGGGCCGGAAGCCCGGGTCCTCCTGGGCCTTCCGGGCCTGCTCGGCCTGAAAGAGGTCGTAGTAGGCGATGGCGTCGTTGATGCTCGCGGTGGCGAAGAGGGCGTTAAAGCGCCGCCCCTCGGTGGCGGCATCGTGCTTGTCCAGGATGGCCTCCACGATGGCCTTTTTTGTCAGACCGTCCCCCTGGCCCGGGAGCCTGTCCCCCTCGGCCTGGTAATAGTCCACATGGAAGCGCAGCACATTCCGGTCCTCGATGGCGTGGGTGATGGTATAGGCGTGGAGCTCCTGCTGGAAGATGTCCTTCGTGGTCCTCAGGGTCTGGATATTGCCGTCGATCTGCCGCACCGTGGCGTTCTCTTCGAAGATGGGGGTCCCGGTAAAGCCGAAGAGCTGGGCCCGGGGGAAGAACTCCCGGATGGTCCTATGAGTCTCGCCGAACTGGGAGCGGTGGCACTCGTCGAAGATAATGACCATCCGCTTCCCCCGCAGGGGCTCCAGCCGGCGGGCGTAGCCCTCCCCTCCCCCCGTCCGGCGATCCCGGCCGCGGCGGCTTTCTTCGTCCAGGGCCAGGCCCAGCTTCTGGATGGTGGTGACGATGACCTTGTCGGCGTAGTCCTCCGAGAGGAGCCGGGCCACCAGGGCGGCGGTGTTGGTGTTCTCCTCCACGCAGCCCTCCTGGAAGCGGTTGAACTCCTCCCGGGTCTGGCGGTCCAGGTCCTTCCGGTCCACCACGAAGAGGCATTTGTGGATATGGGGATCGTCTTTTAAAAGAATGGAGGCCTTGAAGGAGGTCAGGGTCTTGCCGCTCCCGGTGGTGTGCCAGATATAGCCGTTCCCGCTGTTCTCCTGGATGCAGCGCACGATGCGGTCCACCGCGTAGATCTGGTAGGGCCGCATCATCAGAAGCTTCTGCTCCCCCGCCACCAGGACGGTGTAGCGGCTTATCATATGCCCCAAGGTGCACTTGGCCAGAAAGGCCTGGGCAAAATCCTCCAGGTGGCTGATTTTGGTATTGTCCTCCCGGGCGAACTGGTAGATGGGCAGGAAGCGCTCCTCGGCGTTGAAGCTGAAGTGGCGGCCGTTGTTGTTGGTGAAGTACCAGGTCGCCGTCCAGTTGCTGACGATGAAGAGCTGCATAAAGCAGAGGAGGGTCCGGGCGTAGCCGTTTCCCGGATCGTTCTTGTACTCCACGATCTGCTGCATGGCCCGACGGGGGTTGATGCCCAGATTCTTCAGCTCCATCTGCACCACCGGAACACCGTTGATAAGGAGGATCACATCGTAGCGGTGGTGGCTGTAATCCGTATTGATCCGCAGCTGATTCACCACCTCGAAGGTGTTCTTGCACCAGTCCCGGATGTTCACCAGGGTGTAATTGAGGGGGCTGCCGTCGTCCCGGGAGAAGCTGTTTATTTCCCGCAGGCGCCGGGAGGCGGTGTACACATCGGAGGTAACCACCTCGTCCAGGAGCCGGGCAAACTCCCCGTCGGAGAGCTCCACCCGGTTCAGGGCCTGGAACTTCTCCCGGAAGTTCCTTTCCAGGGAGGCCCGGTCCCGGATATCCGGGCGGATGGTGTACTTCAGATCCTCCAGCCGGCGGATCAGGGCCGTCTCCAGATCCATCTCCCGCACGCTGTAGGAGGTATCTTCTCGGGAACTATCGTAGGGCAGCTTTGAGGGCGACATTACAGGCTTTCCGTTTTCTTCGTAATACCAGGAGTAATTCTCCCATTGAAAGGCGTAATTTTCAACTGGGTAGTGGCACTAACCACTTGGCTGCCTTAAACGATATGGACCAGCACCTGGCGGCTCCGGGGGCCGTCGAACTCGCAGAAGTAGATGCCCTGCCAGCGGCCCAGGGCGAGCCCTCCGCCGATTATCGGAACCGTGCAGGATGAGCCCACCAGAGAGGTTTTGATATGGGCATCGGAGTTTCCCTCGGCGTGGTGGACACTGCTGCCCGGTGGGACCATTTTATTGAGGTGGGCGATCATATCCCGCTGCACATCAGGGTCGAAGCTTTCGTTGATGGTGATCCCCGCGGTGGTATGAGGGCTGTACACAAGGGCCAGGCCTTTCTCTACACCCGCGGCCCGGGCGAGCCGCTGAACATCCCCGGTGATGTCCACGAACTCTTCCCGGACCCGGGTCTTGATTTCAATCGTCATGGAATTTTCCCGCGCCATGCTGCAGCTTTTTTACCGCCCCTTCACGTTTGACGGTGTTCCGGGCCAGGGGGGAGCGGACTCCCCCCTGGTCTTTACTTCACCAGCAGGAGGGGGAAGTTCTCCAGCTCCCGCACCAGGGTCTGGAGGAAGCGGGCCGCCGGGGCCCCGTCCACCGCCCGGTGGTCCACCGTCAGCGAGAGGCTGATGGCGGGATAGTCCTCCATCCCCTGGGCGGTCTTCTTCCTTTTATAGTCGATCCCCCCCACCCCCAGGATGGCCGTCTGGGGCGGGTTGATAACGGGGGTGAAGAAGTCCACTCCCGCCGCTCCCAGATTGGTGATGGTGAAGGTTCCCCCCGAGAGCTCGTCCGCCGAGGCCTTCCCGTCCCGGCAGCGGGCGGCGAGGTCCTTCACCCGGGCGGAGATCTCCGCCAGAGAGAGCTCGTCGGCCATCTTCACCGTGGGCACCAGGAGACCCCGGGGAGTGTCCACCGCCACCCCGATGGATGCGTGGACGAAGCGCCGGGTTTCTTCCTCGAAGTAGTGGGCGTTCATGAAGGGGAAGTCCAGCACCACCCGGGAGACGGCGAAGAGGATGAGATCGTTGATGCTGAGCTTATGCTCTTCCGGGTTGACCTCGTTGTACCGGGTCCGATAGGACAGGAGCTCCGTGGCGTCGAAGCCGGCGCCCATGGTGAACTGGGCCATCCCCTGGAGGGACCGGAGCATATTGACGGCGATGGTCTTCCGCATCCGGTCGTTGGGGACGGCGGTGTACTCCCCCGCCTCCGCCGGGGCGGGACCCGCCGCCATCACGCCCGGAGCCGCAGCGCCGCCCGCCACCCCCGCGGGTCGGGCCCGCAGGATGGCCTGGACATCATCCTCGATGATCCGTCCCCCGGGGCCGGAGCCGGCGACTGCCTCCAGTGAAATGCCGCTCCGCTCCGCCAGCCGCCGCGCCCGGGGGGAGACCCTGATCCGTCCAGGGGCGACCGACGGACCGGCCGATGTCGGCGCCGCCGCTGAGGCTCCCTGTTCTGCCGCCGCCGGCGCCGCTGGTGCGGTCGCCGCCGCAGAACCTGCCGCGGGCATGGATGGCGCCGCCGCCGGGGCCGACGGCACTGCGGCTGTCGCCGGCGCAGGCGCCGGTTTCGGGGGCGCGACCGCCCCGGGAGTCTCCCGGGAGGCATCTGCCGGGGAAGCAGCCCCGACGGAAGACCCCGCCGGATCCAGGCTGTAGGACTCCCCGGGGGTCCCGATGACGCAGACCACCGCGGTGACGGCCACCTCGTCCCCCTCGTTGCCGATGAGTTCCAGGACGGTTCCGGAGACTTCCGCTTCCACGTCGAAGGTGGCCTTCCCGGTCTCCAGCGCGAAGAGATACTGCCCCGCCTTCACCTCGTCGCCCTTCTTCACATACCATTTGCTGAGGAGCGCGGTCTCCTCGGACAGCCCCTTCTGGGGCATGCGGACCAGAGTCGCCATATCCGGTTCTCCTTAGATCCCCAGCCGCTCGTGCCGGAGTTTTTCGTCCATGCTCATGTCGAAAGCGGGAACGCGGCCCGGGAGGGGCCGTATCCTCTGATGGACGGCGTCGATGATCATATCCTTTGACGGGAAGAAGTATTTCTCCAGTTCCGGGCAGGGGGAGACCCAGTTCCGGGACCCCAGGGAAACCGGCGGCGCGTCCAGGTCGTCGAAGGCGAACTCCGCGATGTTGGCCGCCAGGGTCTTGGCGTAGCCCCCCCTCTCGCAGGCGTCGTGAACGATGACGATGCGCCCGGTTCTGGCCACCGAGGCGAGGACCGTGTCGTAGTCGAAGGGCACCAGGCTCCGGGCGTCGACGACCTCCGCCTCCAGGTTCCACCGGGCCGAGAGCTCCGCCGCCGCGTCCATCCCGGGGTACAGGGTGGGGCCGACGGTGAGGATGGTCAGGTCCCTGCCGGGGCGCTTCACCTCGGCCTTCCCCATGGGGACCTCGTAGTAGTCCCCGGGGACTCCGTCCCGGGCGAAGAGTTCTCCCATATCGTAGAGTTTCTGGCTCTCGAAGAACATCACCGGATCGGAGGAGGCCAGGGCGGAGTTCAGAAGCCCCTTGGCGTCGTAGGGCGTGGCGGGGTAGAGGATCTTCAGGCCCGGCACATGGGCGGCCAGGGAACTCCAGTCCTGGGAATGCTGGGCGCCGTAGGCCGAGCCCACCGACACCCGGACGACGCAGGGCATCCTGAGGATGCCGGCGCTCATCCCCTGCCATTTGGCCAGCTGGTTGAAGAGTTCGTCGGCGCAGCGGCCCAGGAAGTCGCACCACATGATCTCCGGCACCGCCCGGCCTCCCAGCATGGCGTAGCCCACACCGGCGGAGACGATGGCCGATTCGGCGATGGGGGTGTTGAAGAGCCGGTGCCTGGGGACCGACTCGAAGAGCCCCGACAGCACGCCGAAGGAGTTGCCGTGTTCCCGCACATCCTCGCCGAAGAGGATCATGGTGGGGTCTTCGTAGAACTTGTCCAGCAGGGCCTCGAAGATGGCGTCCCGGTAGGAGTAGACCCGCAGGGGGGAGATGGGCTTTCCGCTCTCGTCCAGCCCCTTGCGGCTCTTCCCGGCGATTCTCCTGGCCCGGGGGTTGTCCTCCTTCCTGCCGATGACCTCCGGCGTCCCGTCCCCCAGGCTGCGCCGGTATTCGTTGGAGAACATGTATTTCGCGATGGCGTCCGGGTCCCGGGAAAAATCCATCCGGGGCGAGAAATCCGGGTCGATGGCCTGGCGCATGATGCGGGTGATCCTTTCCCGGATTTCCTCTTCCATTGCATCCAGATCCCCGGAGGCGGCGATCTTCTCGGTGAGGAGCTCGTTTTTGAAGCCCGCCAGGCAGTCCACGCTCATCCAGAGGTCCATCTCTTCCTTGGAGCGGTAGGCGTTAGGGTCCGTGGCGGAATGTCCCGCGTGGCGGTACACGATGGTGTCCATGAAGACGGGACCCCTGCCGTCCTGGGCCACCGCCTTCTTTCTCCGGAAGGCGTCGATCACCGCAAAGATATTGTAGCCGTCCACCCTCTCGGAATGCAGGGCGTCGGCATTGAAGCCCGCCCCCACCCGGGCGAGGATGTCGTAGCCCATGGTTTCGCCGGAGGTCTGGCCGCTCATGGCGTAGAGGTTGTTCATGAAGTTGAAGATGATGGGCAGGCCGCCCCGGTACTTTTCGTCCCAGAGCTTGGTGTACTGGTCCATGGCGGCGAAATTGACGGCCTCCCAGACATGGCCGGTGGAGAGGGACCCGTCCCCGGAGTTGACCACCACGATGCCCTTCTCCCCCGCCAGCTTCCTGTACAGGGCCGCCCCCGCGCCGATGCCGCCGGAGGCCCCCACGATGGCGTTGTTGGGGTACACGCCGAAGGGGATGAAAAAGACATGCATGGAATTCCCCAGCCCCCCGGTAAAGCCGATTTCCCGGCCGAAGAGCTCGGTCATGAAACCGTAGAGCAGGAAGTCGCGGCCCAGCTCCCGGATGTCCGAGACGCCGCGGGAAAACTTTTCCACGTTCCGTAGCAGGGCTCCGCCGCGGAAATCTTTCATGATCCCGTGCAGTTCCTTCTCTCCCAGCCTCCTGATGGCGGAAAGCCCCCGGGCGAGGACCTCGCCGTGGCTCCGGTGGGTGCCGAAGGTGTAGTCGTCCAGGTCCAGGGCGTAGGCCTGACCCACCGCGGAGGCCTCCTGCCCCTGGGACAGATGGGCGGGGCCGGTGTAGGAGTATTCCACCCCGTTGTAGTTCTTGACGGTCCGCACCGCCTGAACCATGTTCTCGAACTCCCGGATGACCCGCATGTCGTGGAAAAAGTCCACCAGGTCCTGCCGGGGGAAGTCCCCCTTCACGTCCTTCAGGGTTTTCCGGAATACGTTCAGGGGAATGTCCACAGTTTTCAGAACGCCTTTCTTCCTCACATCCTTGGGGTCGACAAACTGGGATACCGGCACATCAGCCCTCCTTCTCGAAATATTTTTCTATCAGTTTTTCCGTGTGTTTCAGATGCCGCCTCACCGCCGCCGAACATTCCCGGCGGTCCTTCCGCTTCAGGGCTTCCAGGATCCTCCGATGGTCCCGGACCGCGGTCTCCCGGGCCCCGGGATAGGCGATTACCCTGCTGGTGCCCTGCAGGACTATTTTGTGGATCATCCGGTACACCGCCATGAGGATGGGGTTTCCTGAAAGGAGCACCAGAGTTTCGTGAAACTCCGCGTCCAGGCCGCCCAGAAGGGCGGGGTCTTCCTCGGTTTCCAGCCGGCGAACCAGAAGCTCCAGCTTTCTCAGCGCCCCGTCGTCCGCCGTTTCCAGGGCCTGCTCCACCGCGCCGGTCTCCATGGCGCTTCGGGCCTGCAGCAGGTGGCGCAGGTTGTCCCGGGACAGAAGGTCGTCAAAACCGAGAAACTCGAAGATGTTCTCGGTAAACCTGTCCGTGATGAAGGTGCCTCCCCCCTGGGTGGCCTCCACCACCCCATAGGCGTCCAGAATCCGGACCGCCTCCCGGAGAGAGGTTCGGCTCACCCCGAGCTGGACGCAGAGTTCCCGCTCCGGGGGAAGCTTGTCTCCCACCCGGAGGGAGCCCTCCTCCAGGGCGGCGCGGAATTTATCCACGATCTGCCGGGACCGGGACTGATGCTTCACCTCGTCAAACAGCTGTTCCATAAATTGGTACGACCATAATACATTCTAACCACTTTTTCTCCCCCCGTCAAGCCTCGGATTTCCGGCCCTTGACTTTTTTCCGGTGAAGAACACTAATTATAGGCTGTCAAAACCCATCACGCAAGAAAGGAGTTACAGATGAAGAAGGGAACCAAAACAGTCCTGCTGACTCTCCTGGTCTTCGCCGTCGCCGCAAGCGGCTTCGCCGGCGGAGCCAAGGAGGGGGCTAAGGAACAGGTGGTCAAGTTCTCCACCCCGGTGGCCCCGGACCACGCCAACAACCTGGCGGCTCTGAAGTTCGCCGAGGATGTGGCCAAGGAGACCGGTGGAAAACTGAAGGTCGAGGTCTTCCCCGCCAACCAGCTGGGGAACGTCAAGGACGTCATCGAATACCTGATGACCGGAAGCGTCCACATGTACATCGGCGGCACCTCCGAAACCAGCCTCTTCCAGCCCGAGTGGGGGGTCATGGACTGCCCCTACCTCTTCCGGGATTTCGACCACCTCATGAAGGCCGCCAACAGCGATGTCATCCGGGAGCTCAGCGACAAGCTGGAAAAGAACCGGGGCGTCAAGATCCTCCGGGCGGACATGTACTACGGGGCCCGGCACCTGACCACCAAGAACAAGGCCGTCAAAACCCCGGCGGATCTGAAGGGCATGCTGATCCGCGGCCCCGACCAGCCGGTGTACCTGGAGGCCATCAAGGCCATGGGAGCCACCCCCACCCCGGTGGCCTTCTCCGACCTGTACATGGCCCTGAAGCAGGGTGTGGTGGACGGTCAGGAGAACCCCATCCCCACCATCTACACCTACAAGTACTACGAGGCCCAGAAGTACATCATGCTCACCGGCCACATGCTGCGGGTCAACGTCATCGGCGCCGCGGCGCCCTGGTACAACGGGCTTCCTGCGGACCTGAAGGCCGCCATCGACAAGAATCTCAAGGCGGCGGTGGAGTACAACAACAAACTGACCCTGGACCAGGAAACCCAGATGCTGGAAGAGCTGAAGAAGCTGGGCATGACCGTCGTCCAGCCCGACGTCGCGGCTTTCCGGGAAGCGGCCAAGGGAATCCCCAAGGTCTTCGAGAAGGATTGGGGGAAGGACACCGCCGCCCGTCTGGCCGCGGTAAAATAGTTCCCGTCCACGTGCCATCGCACACCGGCGGGGCCTTCCCCGCCGGTCCTTTCATCGAAATGATGCTGTAAAAGGATCTGCCATGAAAAAAATCCTTGTCGCCATCGACACAGTTACGGATTGGGTCTGCGTCGGGCTCATGAGCGTCGCCTTCATCATCACCTTTTTCCATATCATCGGGCGGTATCTCCTGAAGGCTCCGATCTTCTACTCCGAAGAGCTTGCCCGCTACTGTTTCGTCTGGGCCTGCATGCTGGGGGCGGCCATCGTCAACAGGAAAAACGAACACACCAGCGTCACCTATTTCGTGGAGCTTCTCCCGGAAAAAATGCAGTCCATCCTGTTCATCCTCCGGGAAGTCCTCATCATCGCCCTGCTGGCGGCCCTGATCTACTACGGCGTCCGGCTGTCCTACACCATGCGGACGGTAAAAACAGCGGCCATGTCCCTGTCCTGGGGCGTCGTGTACATGTCCCTGCCGGTGGGTTCCTTCCTGGTCATCCTGTCCACGTTGGAGCTCATCCTGGAAAAGACCGGCCACTACAAGGCCCGGGGGAGGTGAGATCATGTATTTCCTGATTGGCGGATTCCTTTTACTCATCGTTCTGGGTTTTCCCATCGTCTTCTCCCTGGCGCTGATCTCCTTTTTCTACCTGATCGCCTACGATATCCCGGTCATAACCATGGCCCAGAAGATGATCTCCGGCATCGACACCTACGCCCTTCTGGCGGTTCCCTTCTTCATCATGGCAGGGAACGTCATGAACATGGGCGGGGTCACCCGACGGCTCTTCCGCTTCGCCTCCGCCCTGGTGGGCTGGATCCCCGGAGGTCTGGGCCATGCCAACGTCCTGGCCAGCATGATCTTCGCCGGCATGTCCGG
>JAKQWJ010000188.1 GCA_029562045.1 Spirochaetota bacterium
CCCTCGTGGAGGCCGAACCCCCGGGGGACCGGTTCTTTCCCCCCTTTCCCGAAGCTGCGTGGCAGGAAGCATCCCGCCGGCCACTGGTGGAGCCCGCCTCGAATCTCCGCTACGCCTTCACGGTCTATGTCCGAAAGAGCCCTCGGGATGGTCCATGATCATTTCCTCGATTCCCGTCTCCAGCATGGCGACATAGATTCCCAGATCCGCAACGGAGTCTTTTTCCACCCGGAAGCCCACAGCCCCGGGATGCCCTCCTCCGTTTTTGATGGCGAAGCGGCGCAGCACCGCCCGGAGATCCAGGGAGGAAAAATACCGGCTCCGCCGCAGCCGGAACTGGATGAAGTTGGATACACCCTTGGCGTCGTAGTAGGCCACCAGTCCCAGCCGCCCGTTCTCTTCCGCCAGCCTGTCCGTCGCCTCCTTCGTAATCGTGACGAGCATCTCGTTTCCGTACCTGTTATAAAGCCAGGCCGATTCCCTGGGGCCCAGCAGGATCCGGTCCAGTGAAACCCCGGTTATCCGTTTTTTCATGATCCTGTCCAGACACTCCCGTTCGATGGCGGACAGGTTCTGGATAACCTGGGATATTTCCTCCATGGAGGAGAAGTTGGAGCTTTGTTTCCGGGTTTTTTCACTCAGGAGTTTTTCGAAAATGGCGCTGAATCTTCGGTAGTACCAGATTTCCTTTTTGTTTTTCAGGAACTTCCCCATCTTCGAGTCGCTGATTATCCCCGTCAGGATGGACAGGGACAGATTCCGGGAGAAAAGGTCGGTGATTCCGAAACGATCCAGCAGGTCCTTCCGATAGGCGAGCTTCAAGGTCAGAAAGCCGATGAGTTCGCAGGTGCTGGAGGCGTTGGCCACCAGGCGGCAGCAGGGGTCTCCGGCGTACAGGGCGTCCGCCTCCAGGTGATGGTCTATCTCGATTATCACCGCCTTCGGGTTTCCCAGAAGACGCTCCACCGTGGGGTTGGAATCGATCATCGACGGCTTGGGAGTGTCCAGAACGACCAGGGCGTCAAAACCTTCCGGGGTATCCTCTCCGGCATGCAGGAACCCGATGAGATTGTAGGCGCAGATGTGCAGCAGGTACTGCAGCTGATCCGGCACCTTGCCGCCGATGGAAATGGTCACCCGTTTATGAAACTTGCTCAGGAGAAGCCCGAAGGCCACCAGGGAGGCGATGCAGTCTTCGTCGGGGTTGCGGTGCCCTACCAGAAGAAAGGAGTCTTTTTCGACGATGGTCCGGATGATGGAGTCCACCACCCGGTTTTTTTCCGCTATGCTGGCTGGTTCTCTTTTTCGCTCCGCCCGCCGCGACCCGGCGGACACCGCCCCGTCCCGCCCCGCCTCCTTCGCCGCGTAGAGGGCCTTGTCCGCCGCTTCCTTCAGGGCGTCCAGACTGTCGCAGTCATCGGGGACACAGGCAATGCCGATACTGGCGGTGATCCGCACCTCCGGTCTGTCGTCGAACCGGACGCCCTGAAGCCGGCGCCGCAGCTCTCCCGCCAGTTCCAGCGCCGTGCCCGTGCCGGTTTCAGGCAGGATGAAGGTAAACTCGTCCCCCCCGTAGCGGGCCAGGATGTCCGCGGGGCGGAAGGTTCCCGTGAAAACTCCCGCCGCCGCGAGCAGCACCTCGTCCCCGAAGGCCTCCCCGTATTTCTTGTTCAGCCCGCCGAAGTGGTCCAGGTCCAGCATCATGAGGCAGGTGGGACTTCCCCCGGCCTTGGCCCGGGCCACGGCGCTGATCAGGGCATCGTCCAGAAAGCGGCGGTTGAAAAGGCCGGTGAACTCGTCGGTTATGGAGCGCTTCCGCGCCCCCTCTCCCCAGCGGACCATTTCCGAGAGCAGGCTGCCGGTGCTGGCCAGCCTCCCGGTGACGATGTCCAGCATCCTCGACAGGATCTTCAGCGCCGTGGCGGGGTGTCTCCTGATGAGATCGTAGAAATCGTCGGCGTGGAGGGAGACCAGCATCCCGTCCTCCTGAACAGTGCAGGTGGCGGACCGGGGGGCGTTCTCGATGATGGCCATTTCGCCGAAGAAGTTGCCTTCCCGGATATCCGCCAGCCGCAGGGCCTGACCGTCCGGGAGGCGGACGGAAATCCTCACCGCCCCGGAGAGGACGAGGTACATCTCCATCCCCGGATCGCCTTCGCGGAAGAGGACCTCCCCTTTCCGGCAGGGCAGTTCCTTCATCCGTGAGACCAGGAGATCGAACTCGTCGTCGGCGAGGTCGGAGAAGATATCCACTTTGGTGAGTATCTGGCGAAGGTGTGCCACCGGTTTCCTACCTGTCCTCCGGGAAGAGTATCGCGTTCCCCCCCCGCTCCCGGCCGATCAGGGGCAGCTCATGGGCCCGGGCTATGAGTTCCGGGGCCGTGTCGGCATGCTCGGGGAAAATCGCGATGCCGGCGCTGACGGAGAGCCGGAAATCCGATCCGCCGGTGAGGGGGGAAAGATCCAGGGAGGCGAAATCCCGCTGAATCCGTTCCGCCACCGCCCGCGCCCCGTCCCGGCCCACCCCGGGGAGGAAACAGGACAGTTCGTTTCCCATGAACCGCAGGCTGACCGCGTCTTCCGGCAGTCCCCGCTTCAGGGCCGCAGCCATCAGAACCAGGGTCTGGTCCCCCGCCTCGTGGCCGAAACTGTCGTTCATCGCCTTGAAGTTGTCGGGTTTCACCATGAGAAGCGCCGCGGGTCGGGAGCGGTCCTTCAGGTACTCCGGGAGATTCTCCTCCAGGAAGGTTTTGTTGAAGAGGCCCGTCAGCTTGTCTCCGTAGACCTGGCTGCGGAGCTCCTGGATCAGCGGGGAGTTTTCCTTCACCAGGGCGTTGGCGTTGCGGATGCGGCCCGCGGTGACTTTCAGGAAGGAGTGAAGAATTTCGGCGCCCAGGTCGGTGTGCTCCGCCAGCAGGGTCTGCAGTTCCCGGCCCCGGCGGGGAAAACGCAGCAGCAGGGAGGCCTCCTCCGCCAGGGCTTCCGCGTTCCGGGCCTCCCGGGTCATGAGCTCCATCTCGCCGAAACAGTCCCCCGCCACCAGCCGGGCGATCTCCTGCTTCCTGCGGTCTTCGGTCCGGCGGTTTATCGATATCTCGCCGGACTGCACGATATAAAGGGCGTCCCCGGGGTCCCCGGGTCGAAAGACCGTTTCCCCCTTTCGGTACGAGTAAACCGAACATCGGCGGGCGATCGTATCGAGTCTCTCTTTCCCCAACGGCGAGAACAGCTCCGTTTCCGACAGGATTCGGATCTTTTCCGTTAAATCGGCCATAGTCTCATTCCAGTATATCTCCCGCGGGGGGTATAGGCAAGGACAATTCAGGGCTGCCCCGGGACGAGGGCCTCGATGGTCTCCAGAAGCTGCCTGGTCGTGAAGGGCTTGGCGAGGACGGCTTCCGCGTTGAAACGCCGGCAGAGGGCCTGAAAGGCCTCGGAGCCGGTGTCGATGCGCCCCGTCATGACGATGACCTTGCAGGAGCTGGAGGAAAGCGCCGGATCGGCGAGGGTTTCGATCCCCCCCTTTCCGGGCATGACCATATCCAGCAGCATGATGTCGAAGGTGTCCCCCGCCAGGAGTTCCGGGACCTTCCGGCCGTCCTGCGCCTCCGCCACCCGATGGCCCGCCTTTTCGAGAACGAGCCTGACGGTTTCACGGAGGAGGTCGTCGTCGTCCACAACGAGGATCTTCGCCATAACCGATTATCTATCACGTTTTTCCCCCGGGTTCAATCGATGGAGGTCTTTTTCCGTTGTATACTGGGAAAATGGACGGATCCGGGGAAAGCCGGGAAAATCGGGAAAAACGCATTCGTCGCCGTCTTCTGTCCCGGGAGCATCTTTTTCTGGCGGTGGCCCAGCCCGCCTTCCGGCGGATACTGCGGGGCGAGATGGAGGAATTGGGTTTTTCCGTCGGTGAGGAAACCGATGGGGGCGTCGAGTTCTCCGGAAGGATGGGGGAGGGCTGGCGGGCCAACCTGCAGCTCCGGACCGCTTCCCGGGTGTACTGCCGGACCCTGGATTGCCGCGCCGGGGCCCGGGAGGAGCTTTTTCGAAAGGTCGGCGCCTACCCCTGGGAACTCTGGCTCGATCCCGGTCTGCCCCTGCGGGTCCGGGGCCGGGTCCTGCGCTCCCGGATCCGCCACGAGGGAGAGGCGGTGGAGACGCTCCGGGACGCCCTGCAGCGCCGCATGTCCCGCCATGGCGGGATCCCCGTGGACCCCGATCCGGGCGTGGACCCCGGCCCGGCCCCGGACCCGTGGGGACGGGACCCGGTGCAGCGGGTCCTGCTCCGGGTGGTGGAGAACCGGGCTCGGGTCAGCCTGGACATGTCCGGAAATGCCCTTCACCATCGGGGCTACCGGCTCGAGTATGGGGGAGCCCCTCTGCGGGAGGATCTGGCCGCCGGCCTCCTGCGCGGTCTGGTTACCGGACCGGGCCCCGTGGTGGACGGGATGACCGGCTCCGGAACCCTGGCGGTGGAAGCGGCCCTTTGGAAGGCGGGCATCCATCCCGGGGGAGGCCGCGGCTTTCTCTTTCAACTCTGGCCCTCCTTCCGGGAGGCGGCCTGGAGGCATCTGTCCGGAAAGCCGGCGGCGGAGGGGCCGAAAGGGGCGGTCCTGGCCTGTGATCTGGATCCCCGGGCCCTGGGGATCGCCGCCCGAAACGCCTCCCGGGCGGGGGTGGAGGACCGGGTCCGCTTTCTGGAGAGGGATTTTTTCCGTCTCACCGGCGGGGATATCCTCCGGGAAACCGGGGGCGTCCCCGGGGGGAGGGGGTTTCTGGTTCTGAATCCCCCCTACGGGCGGAGGCTCCCGGGGGGGGAGGAGGATTTCTTTCGCCGGCTGGGCCGCCACATCCGGGAGTCCTTCCCCGCCTTCCGGGTCCTGGTCCTTTTCCCGAACCCGGGAACCCTCGAGGCCTTCGGCGGCCGGGCGGAGACGCTTTTCACCTTCCGGCACGGGGGGCTCCGGGTGACCGCCGGGCTTTTCGAGGTCCGCGGCCGGGACGGAGGACCCCTCTAGTCCGCCACCACCACCGCGTCGGCGGGGCTGAAGTGCAGGAGTGCGGAGGTTCCCGGTTCCCGGCGGGTCCGGTCGTAGACGC
>JAKQWJ010000189.1 GCA_029562045.1 Spirochaetota bacterium
GGGAGCCTCCGGGGCGCCCCGGGCCTCTCCTTCGAGGTGCTCGCCGCCAAGGGCCTCCCCGTCGCGGCCCTCGAAAAGGTGGAGGCCGCGCTGAAGGGCGCCTTCTCCCTGGAGTCCTGCTTCGCCCCCTACGCCCTGGGCTCCGAGGCCTATTCGGCGCTGGGCGTCCCCGAGGCGACCTACAGCCTCTCGGGCTTCTCCCTCCTCCGGCATCTGGGCTTCTCCGAGGCGGAAATCGACGAGGCCGAACTCTGGGCCTGCGGCACCATGGGACTCGAGGGCTCGCCCCGGCTCAAGCCCGAGCATCTCCCGGTCTTCGACACCGCGACGCCCTCGGGGAAGCGGGGCACCCGGGCCATCGCCTGGAAGGCGCACATCGCGATGATGGCGGCGGTCCAGCCCTTCGTCTCCGGAGCCATATCGAAAACCATCAACATGCCCAACTCCGCCTCGGTGGCGGACGTGAAGGGCGCCTACACCCTGGCCTGGAGGGCCATGCTGAAGGCGGTGGCGATCTACCGGGACGGATCGAAACTGAGCCAGCCCCTGGCCACCCTGTCCGGGACGGGGGATCCGCTGGCGGACGGCCTGGTGACGCTGGAGGCCCGGGCGGCGGAAACCTCCGGGAAGGCGGAAACCGCCCGGAGGGACGGCGCCGGGGCGGAGCCGCAGGCAGCCCCTTCGGGAACCAAGGCCCGGCGGAGCCTCCCCAACCGCCGCAGAGGCTACACCCAGAAGGCCAAGATCGGCGGGCACAGCATTTTTCTCCGCACCGGGGATTACACCGACGGCCGGCTGGGGGAGATCTTTCTGGACATGCACAAGGAGGGGGCGGCCTTCCGGTCCCTCCTCAACAGCTTCGCCATCGCCGTTTCGCTGGGGCTGCAGTACGGGGTGCCCCTGGACGAGTACGTGGACGCCTTCACCTTCAGCCGCTTCGAGCCCAACGGCGTCGTCCAGGGGCACGAGAACATCAAGATGACCACCTCGGTCCTGGATTTCATCTTCCGGGACCTGGCTCTGAGCTATCTGAAAAGGACCGATCTGGTCCAGGTGAAGCCCGAGGACCTCATCACCACCGAGACGACCCGTCGGGCGGGGAAGGAGCAGGCTGCAGCCCCCGGCCCTTCGGAGACGGCGGGAAACGTCCTGCCCGGAGAGGCCCTGGCGGCCTACCGGGACGCCCGGATGAAGGGCTACGAGGGGGACCCCTGTCCCGCCTGCGGAAACCTTACCCTTATCCGCAACGGCTCCTGTCTGAAGTGCGCCACCTGCGGGTCCACCACCGGGTGTTCCTAGGCCCTTCCGGGGGAGCTCTCGCGGCGGCTCCCGTCGTCCGGGCCCGAGGGGCCGCCGCCGGATGTTCCGGGATCCCCGCTGGAGCCGCGGCTGCCGTGAACCGGGCCCGAGGGGCGGCTGCCGGGGAACGGAGGCCGGTTTTTTTCCCCAGGGCTTTACACGAAACCGGGGACATGATATTCTCTCCCGGTATATATACCTTTTGAGGCGGAATGTTTATGGCACGACGATGTGAAATCTGCGGTAAAGGCACGGTCAGCGGCAACAACGTAAGCCATGCGAAGAATGCGACCCGTCGGGTATGGCGGGCCAATCTCGTAAAGGTAAAGGCCCTCATCGGAGCCTCCCGGGCCACGATAAAGGTCTGCACCCGCTGTTTGAAGAGCGACCGGGTCGTGAAGGCCTAGGTCCCGGGGTCCCGGAAAAGCCCGGGATCCGTGGGTATGCGGACGGTCAAACCGTCGTAGGAAGGAGCTGTCCCCGGGGGCAGCTCCTTTTTTAATGTCCCGTGGTCGATGTCGTGGCAGAAATGGGTCAGCAGCGCCGAAGCCGGACGGATGAGCCCGATGGCCTCCAGAGCCTCGGCGACGCTGAAATGGGTGGGGTGGGGACGATACCGCAGGGCCCCCAGGACCAGAAGGTCCAGGTTCTCCAGCAGGGGGAGGGAGCCGGGGGGAATGGCGCTGCAGTCCGTCAGATAGGCCAGCCCGCCGATCCGGTACCCGAAAATGGAAAGGTCCCCATGCCGCAGCGGAACGGGAGTCACCGTGAGTCCCGCGGCGGAGAAGGGGGTTCCCCCGGTCACGGGGTTCAGGGCCAGCCGGGGAACCCCGCCGCCCTCCTGCCGGGGGCGGAAGATGTAATCGAAGCGGCGGCGGATGTCCTCCAGGGTTTCCCCGCTCCCGTAGACCGGCATCGGATCGTTCCCGCACAGGGGGCGCAGGTCGTCCAGCCCGTGCAGATGGTCCGCGTGGGAATGGGTGAACAGAACCGCGTCCAGCGAGTCCAGTCCCGCCCGCAGGGCCTGCAGCCGGAACTCGGGGGCGGTGTCCACCAGGAGCGCGATCCCCTTCGCGTGGACCAGAATGGAGGCCCGGCTCCGCCGGTTCCGGGGGTCCCGAGAGCGGCACACCCGGCAGCGGCAGCCCGGAACCGGTATGCCGTGGGATGTGCCGGTGCCCAGAAAAGTCACCCGCACCGCCTATATCTCCGGGGACAGAGCGGGCAGAACGGTTTCCCGCCGGGCGTTCATCCGGTAGAGGCACCGGGCGATCTCGTAGGAATGGTCTCCCACGTGCTCGATGTGCCGCAAGATGTCGATGAAGAGGATCTCGATCTTCACCTGGGGGCCCCCGGAGGAGAGCCTGTTCTGGGCCGCGCCCCGCATGAGGTCCCGGCTCTCGTCGATGGCGTCCTCGAATTTTTCCGCTTCCCGAAGTTCCCGGGCGGAGAGGACCTTCCCCAGATGCTGGTGGTTGAAGTCGAGAAACTTCTTCACCAGTTCCGCGTAGCTTCGGATCTGCTCGTTCCCCGCGGAGTCGAAATCGATGTCGTCTTCCGCTTTCCGGTGGGCGCAGATAGTCAGTTTCCGGCAGGATTCCCCGATGTTGTCGATTTCGTTGGAGATCCGGATCAGGAGGTTGATGCGCTCCAGGCTCTTTCGGGGCGCGTTGGCCCGGGAGCAGTGGACCAGAAAGCGGGAGATCTCCTCGTGCATGACCCCCACGAGGGAGACCCGGGACATGGCCGCCTCGATGTGTCCCCGGACCTCCCGGGGTTCCGCCAGGATCGCCTGGATGGAGCGCAGGAAGGCCTCCTCCTTGACGATGGCCATCTTTTTCAGCTCGATTTCGGCTTTGAAGATGTTCACCTCCGGGGATTGACGTATCCCCTGCTCGGAGTAGGCGAAGCGATACCTCTCGGTATCCTCGCCGGGCCTGGCCTTGACCAGGAAGGTCACCAGCCGGGTGAAGGGGCGGAGGAAGGGCAGAAAGAAGATGGTGTTGGTTATATTGAACAGCGAATGGAAAAGGGCGAGGCGCGTGGCGATGATCACTCCCTCGTTCCCGGGGGTTTCGGGAATGATGAGCCGGACCAGGTCCAGGAAGGGGCGGAACAGCAGGGCCATCCAGAGGACGCCGATGAGGTTGAACAGGGTATGGGCCCGGGCCGCCCGCCGGGCGTTGACGTTGGCGTTCAGCGAGGCCAGGTAAGCGGTGATGGTGGTCCCGATGTTCTCCCCCAGAACGAGACAGGCGGCGGTGGGGAAGTCGATCCAGCCGGTGTAGGCCATGGTCAGAGTTATGGCCATGGCGGCGCTGGAGGACTGGATGAGGATCGTGACGATCGTCCCGGTGAGGACGAAGAGGAGAAAGCTGAAAAGCCCCTTTCCGGTGTAGTGCCGCAGAAACTCCAGCATCTCCGGCCTGTCCCCGATGTCGGGCACCGAGTCCTTCAGCAGCATCAGACCCAGGAAAAGGAGGCCGAAGCCCAGAAGAAACTCGCCGAAGTGCTGCTTTCCCCATTTGGACACGAACAGGAAAGGGATGGAGACCGCCAGGGCGGGCATGGCCACCGCGGATATGTCGAACTGGAAGCCCACCACCGCCACGATCCAGCCCGTCATGGTGGTGCCGATGTTGGCCCCCAGGATGACCCCCACGGCCTGGGTGAGGGAAAAAAGTCCGGCGTTGACGAAACCCACCACCATGACGGTGGTGGCGGAGGAGGACTGGATCAGGGCGGTGACCAGAAGACCCGTGGAGACGGCGGTGAAACGGTTCACCGTCATCAGGTTCAGCGCTTTCTTGAGCCTCTCGCCGGAGGATTTCTGGATGCCTTCGCTCATGAGCTTCATCCCGTAGAGGAAGATGCCCAGGGAGCCCCCGATCTGAAAAAATGTGTCTATCATTGGACGGCATCTTACCAGAAGAGATTCCTCCGTGCATAGGACCGGCGTTTTTTTTCGGAGGAGATCCTCCTGGTCATGGAGGGCCCTCACCGGACAGGGTGAGTCTCCCCTTCCAGGGAAAGCGCCGGAGCCGTCGGATCCGTCCCCTCCGGACCAGTTCTCCCAGGGCCTCCGCCGCGTCCTTCTCGTCGAAACCCCGGAGGGCGCCGAAGCCCCGGAGTCCCTGCAGTTCCCGGGTTATGGTCCTGAAGTCCCGCAGACCGCTGAGGGCCAGGGCCGCCTCCTCCCCGGTGAAGCGCCTCCTGTTCCGGCTGATGAAATCCACCGTCTCCGCTTCCCCGGGGGCCTGGAGAACGGCGGCGCCGTCGCAGATGTCGCAGCCGGAGCAGTTCGGCGGATCCCGCCCCAGAAGCGCCAGGAGCCGGCTTCTCCGGCAGCCCCCGGGGGGCAGGCAGTCCAGCATGGCGGCGAAGCGGGCCCGTGCCCCGGGGGAGCCCGACTGATCCAGCCGGGCCAGGTCCTCGGAACTCCAGAGCAGTACCGCCTCCGCCGGAGCGCCGTCCCTCCCCCCCCGGCCGGATTCCTGCAGGTAGGCTTCCACGCTGCCGGGAACGTCCCGGTGGATCACCGTCCGGATATCCGCCTTGTCGATCCCCAGTCCGTAAGCGCAGGTGGCGGCGAGGATCCCGGCGGAACTGCGGAAGAAGATGTTTTCGATCTTCTTTTTCTCCTCTTTTTCCAGCCCCGCGTGATAGAAGTAAATCTCCTTCTCCCCCAGCCGGAGCCGAAGCCCCGCGGCGGTGAGTTCCGCTCCGGAGCGGCTGCGGCAGAAGACCACGGCGGGCCTTTTCACCCCTCCCTCGCCCCGGCCCAGAAGCGCCGCCAGGGCGGCGTCCTTTGCCAGGACGGGGAGAACCGAGTAGCGGATGTTGGGCCGGTCCGGATCGGCGGAGACCAGGTTCGGGGATTCCTCCGGGAAAAGGTGATGGATGACCCGGTCCAGGACCGCCGGGGAGGCGGTGGCGGTGAAGGCGGTGACAACCCTGGGTCCCAGAGCCCGGATCGTCTCCCCCAGGGAAAGATAGGCGGGCCGGAAGGTTTCCCCCCATTCGGAGACGCAGTGGGCCTCGTCGATGACGAAGTGGGTGATCTCCAGCTCCGCCAGACGCCGCCGGGACCCTTCGGCGGCCAGGGATTCCGGGTTCGTCAGGAGGACCCGGAGCCTTCCCTCCGCCGCCTCCCGGAAGAGGCTCTCCCGTTCCTCCCGGCTCTGCCCCCCCCGGAGGACCCGGCAGGCCAGACCGGCGTTCAGAAGCCGCCTTTCCTGGTCCGCCATGAGCGACAGAAGAGGGTAGACCACCACCGTCAAGCCCGGAAGAAGGGCCGCCGGGAGCTGGAAACAGAGGGACTTCCCCCCTCCGGTGGGAAGGATGACGATCTGCCCCCCCGGGGCGTCTTCCTCCTCCCGGAGCCCCTGGAAGCCGCAGGCGCAGAGGATGTTGTGGACCGCCAGACGCTGGTACGGGAAAAGGTACGGTATGCCGAAAAAAGCCTTCGCCGCATCCAGGATGGGGTCCTTTTCGGAAGTGAGGGGGTCCAGGGGGCCAAATGTATCCATGCAACCATATACGGGGTGGTTTTTCACTCCCGCTTCCCCGGGACGTCCGGCTCCCGTCCGAAGCTCCGGTGTCCACCACGGGCGTCGGCGCCGCTCCGGCGCCCCAGGGGCTCCCTGGGCAGGCCCCAGGTCCGTGTCGGACATGCGCCTTGTCCGCCGGAGCCGGGGCGGGTATACTTCCCCGCCATGGGATCCGGGGAAGCGGCGGCGGCGCTGGGGGGCAGATTGACGGTTCTCTATGAGGACGACCGGCTCGTGGCGGTGGATAAACCCCCGGGGCTCCTGTCGGTCCCCGCTCCCGGAAAGGAGGGGCGGTCGCTGGAGGAGATCATGGGGGTCCT
>JAKQWJ010000194.1 GCA_029562045.1 Spirochaetota bacterium
GGCCGGCCGGACCGGTTAACCGAGACCCCGGAGGGCGGACAACCTTGCGGATGCGGCAAAGGCGGGGACGGGAGGCTCCGCGAACGTCAGACCGTGACGATCCTGATCCCCTTCACCTTCCCCTTTGCCACGACCGAGGGATCGACTCCGTCGTCGGTGATGATCAGATGGCTTTCGGAGATAGCCGAATAGGTGATGAAGGATTTGTCCTTGAACTTGGTGGAATCGGCGAGGATGTATTTGATATCCGAACGGGCGCTCACCAGCTCGTCCAGGTTGCCCGTTTCCACATCGAAGACCATCAGGCCCGAGTCCACATCGATGGCGTCCACACCGAGAAAGCATTTGTTGAACCGTGCCCCGGAGATCATTCTTTCGCTCATGGGCCCGGCCACATCCCGGCGCCGCGGCCGGTATTCCCCCCCGATGAGCAGGACCTTGGTGTGGGGAGCCAGAAGCTCCGCGTTGATCACCGAGTTGGTGGTGACGAGGATCCTCCGAAGCTCTCCCCGGGCCAGCCTCTGGGCCAGATGCCTGGCCAGCCGGGCTACGGTCGTCCCGCCGGAGAGAAAGATGATGTCCCCCTCCTCCAGGAGGCCGCCGGCGTGCCGGCCGATCCGATCCTTCTGCGGGGCGTTTTCCGAGACCAGCCGGTCGTACTCGTAGTCGTCGCCCAAGCCGGGTTCGGGAAGCCGGTAAATCCCCCCCACGCCGCGGATGACCCTGCCCTGCCGCTCCAGACTGGCGCAGAGCCGCCGGGCGGTGGACTCGGATATGGAGAAGCGTTCGACTATCTCCGCCGTCTCCAGCTTTCTTCTGTGTTTGAGGACCTCCAGGACCTCCTGTTCCCTCGAAGAAACCTTTCCCATCCCGCACCCCTCCCCTGCCGGCCCACTATACTATTTCAGGGACCCCGCGCTAACCCCTTCCACCAGATAGCGCTGGAAAAAAAGATACATTATCACCGCGGGGATCGTCGCTATGGCCAGCCCCGCCATCTGATAGGGCGGGTCGCTGTGATAGCGCCCCACCAGGGCGCTCAGGGCCACCACGACGGTCTGGGTCTCCTTCTTTGTCAACAGAACCAGGGGTGTGAGGAACTCGTTCCAGGTGCGGAGGAACACGAAGGTGGCGTTCACCGCGATGGCGGGTTTTCCCATGGGAAAAATGACATTCCTGACGATGCCCATGAATCCGCAGCCGTCTATGACCGCGGCTTCCACCACATCGTTGGGGATGCTTCTGAAATAGGCCGTCAGCAGCATGATCGTCGAGGGCATGCTTGCGGTGACGAGACAGCTGATGACGGACAGGGACGTGTTGATGAGACCCAGCCTGGAATACAGGAAGTACAGCGGGATCAGGGTTACCGCATTGGGCATGAACATGCTGAAGATGATGGCCATGTAGACCGCCCCGGAGCCCCGGAACCGCCGCTTCGCGAAGACGTAGGACGCAATGATGCCCAGCAGGGCCGTGATGAGCACCGAGGACACGGAAATGATCAGCGAGTTCATCATGTTGATGTGAATTCTGAACTGGCTGATCATGGTGGTGAAATTGGACAGATCCAGCGAGCCGGGCAGGCTGAAGGTGCTTTTATAGTACTCCGGCGTGGTCTTCATGGCGTTTATGGCCATGTAATAAAAGGGGAAAACGAAGCTGGCCCCGAGGATGAGGAAGACCGTGAAAATGAGAACCGATGTCAGATTCGGACTGCGCCGGCTGTTCATGGTCAGTCGCTCCACTCATTGGCCCGGTTCGAGATCCGCCTCTGGATCCAGGTCAGAAAGGATACGATGAGGAGAAGCAGAACCGCCAGCGCGCAGGCCTCGCCCAGGGAGGAGTCCTCCCGGAACGCCTTCTGGTAGACCAGAAAATCCAGGGTCGTGGTGTCGTAGCCCGGTCCTCCGTTGGTGATGGAATAGATGAAGGGGAAGAGGCCCGTGAAGGTCCAGGCCACCGAATAGATGAAGGAATACTCGATCACCCGGCCGATCATGGGAAGCATGACGTGGAAGGTGCGCTGGAAAAAACTGGCCCCGTCGATCCGGGCGGCGTCGAAAATGGAGGGATCGATGGACGAGAGCCCCCCCAGCATCAGGACGCCCTGCCAGCCGATGTTGATCCAGACCAGGGCGGTGATGACGACGCTTATGGCGGTGCCCCGGGCGCCGAGCCACTCCACGGCCAGATTCCCCAGACCGACGCTCCGAAGCAGGCTGTTCACCGGGCCGTCATAGGAAAAAAAGATGGCGAACAGATAGCCCACGATCACGGCGGAGACGATCTGCGGGAGGTAGTAGAGGGACCGGAAAAACCGCCAGCCCAGGGTCTTCTCGTAAAGAAGCATGGAAACCAGGAGGCCGAAAAAAACCTGGATCGGGACGTTGATGAACATCACCAGACAGTTCGCCAGGGTCTGCCAGAAATATCGGGTGCGGAAAAGCCGGATGTAGTTGGCGGCCCCGATGAAGTCGTGACGGAACAGCCCGTCCCAGTTGGTGAGGCTGTTGTAGAAAACGCTCCCCAGGGGGTAGGCCCGGAAGGCGAGAAAAAGGAGGAGGACGGGGGCTATCCCCAGCAGGGAGGCCCAAAGCTCGCAGCGCCGCGGCCGCTTCCCGTTCATTCGCCGTCCTCCCCGCGGCCCCTACTTCTTTTCCTGGACCAGCTTGTCCATCTGCCGGGCGAAATCGGCGGGACTCAGCTTGCCGGTCAGCACGTTGGGGAAGAAGCGCTTCATTTCATCGTACTGATAGGCGGGGATGGAGTTGTCCACCCAGAAGGCGAAGTTCCTGGCCAGTTCGTAGATCTTTTTCCGGAAGGGATCGCTGGTCCAGCCCAGGTCCTCCAGGCTCACGTCCTTCCGGGCCGGGAAGGTGGTGACCGACTTGGTCAGCTCGATGAACGAGGGTTTCGAGGCGAGAAAGGAGAGGAACTTCACCGCCTCCCGGGGATGCTTCGTGTAGTTGCCGATGGAGGCGCAGTTCCCCGCGCCGCCGATGATGGAGGCCTTCACCTTGGGATTGGCGCTCATCTGCGGAAAGGGGAGGAACCCGAAGTTGTCCGGACCTAAGACCTGTTCGAAGGCCCGGGCATTGTTCACCCCACCCACGGTGACGGCGTATTTGCCCGAGGAGAACTTGGTCTCGTAGTCGGTGGAACTCATGGCATCCGCGTTGGTCAGCCCCTCGGCGAAGAGGGACTGCATGTAGGTGAGCAGATTGAGGAAGCCCTGATCGTTCTCGTACTTGGTCCTTCCGTCGGCGTTGGTCACCAGCCTCTCGTAGCCGGACTCCTCGACCCACCAGTAGATGGTGGCGTAGTGGAGGATCCTGCCCTTGGAGCCGTCGAACCCGAAGGGCACGACCCCGGTGGGCTTGATTTTCCGAAGAGCCTCCCGGAACTCCTCGGTGGTTTTCGGGGGGTTTTTGTCCCAGTCCATTCCGGCGGCCCGGATCAGCGCCTTGTTGTACACCAGGCCCGCGTAGTTGTTCCCGCAGGGGTAACCCAGGATCTCCCCCCCGGGGGTGAAGTTGTAGGTCACCGCGTTCCAGCCGGAGATGGCTTCCCTGTCCTCCGGGGGGATGAGGTCGTTCAGCGGGAGAAGGACATCCTTCAGCGGGAAGATGTAGCTCCCGGTCCAGAGCTCCATCACATCGGGACCGTTCTTCGCGATGGCCGCGGCCTTGAACTTGGCGATGGTCTCGGAGTTGAGCTCGAC
>JAKQWJ010000197.1 GCA_029562045.1 Spirochaetota bacterium
CCAGCGGCATCGGTCTGGCAGTGGCCGGAGAGCTGGTCCGCCGGGGCGCCGATGTCCTTCTCATCGCCCGGGACCCGGGGCGCCTGGCCGAGGCGGCGGAGGGGCTGAAGACCCGGGGGACCCGCCCGGGGCAGATCGTCCGGACCCTTGCGCTGGATGTGGGTGACGGGGCGGCGGTGAAGGCTCTTCTTCCCCCGGCGGCCCGGGCCTTCGGAGACCCGGACCTTCTGGTGAACTGTGCCGGCTCGGCCTATCCCGGCTACTTTGCGGAAATTCCCGACGGGGAGTTCGAGAAGGCCCTGGATGTCCATCTGAAGGGGACCTGGTACGTCACCCGGGCCCTCCTGGATGGACTGGTCCGGCGTCGGGGCGTTCTGGTCAACGTGTCCTCCATCGCGGGGCTGGTGGGAGTCTTCGGCTACTCCGCCTACGGTCCGGCGAAGTTCGGTGTGATCGGGCTGTCGGAGGCGCTCCGGAGCGAACTGGCCCCCCGGGGGGTCCGGGTGGCGGTGCTCTGTCCCCCGGACACGGACACCCCCGGCTTCCGGCGGGAAAACCTGACCAAGCCCGTGGAGACCCGGGCCGTTTCGGGCAATGTCAGGGCTTTGAGCCCCGAGGAGGTGGCCCGGGAGCTTTTCGCCGGTCTCGGGAAAAAGAAGTTCCTCATCGTCCCGGGTTTATCCGGGAAATTCGCGGTTTTCATGATACGTCGTTTCCCCGGCCTGACCCGCCGGGTCATGGATCATCAGATCAGGAGGGCCTCCGTCATGGGCCCCTCCCCCCGAGGAGGAGTCGAAGATGAAGGGTAAGCGGATTTTTCAGAAGGACGGCCGCCTCGCGGAGGTGCGCCGGGCCAAGGCCGAAGGCTGGTACCCCTATTTCCGTCCCATCCAGGGCTACCGGGGTTCCCGGGTGGTCATCCAGGGGCGGGAACTGCTGATGGCGGGTTCCAACAACTACCTGGGTCTTTCCCTGGACCCCCGGGTCCGGGAGGCGGCGGTCCGGGCGGTGGAAACCTACGGGACCAGCTGCTCCGGCTCCCGCTTCATGAATGGGACCCTGGACCTGCACGAGAAGCTGGAGTCCCGCATCGCCGCCTTCATCGGAAAGGAGGCCGCCCTCTGCTTCACCACCGGCTACCAGACCAATCTGGGGGGGATTTCCGCCCTTCTGGGCCGGGGGGAACACGTGGTCACCGACAAGTACAACCACGCCTCTATCATGGACGGCATTTTTCTCGCCCAGGGGATGACCCGCCAGGTGGGGGTCCACCGCTTCAGCCACGGGAACCTGAGCGACCTGGAGAAGAAGCTCGAGACGATCCCCGCCGGGGAGCCGTCCCTCATCGTCACCGACGGGGTCTTCAGCATGGAGGGGGACATCGCGGACCTTCCCGCCATCAAGGCTCTGGCGGACCATTACGGCGCCGGGCTTTATCTGGACGAGGCCCATGCCATCGGGGTCCTGGGTCCCGGCGGGCGGGGCACCACCGAGCATTACGGCTCGGCGGACCTGGCGGACATCGTCATGTGCACCTTTTCCAAGAGCTTCGGCTCCATCGGCGGTTTCCTCGCCGGGGATGGGGAGGTCATCGAGTACATCAAGCATGTGGCCCGTCCGCTGATCTTCTCCGCCAGCATGCCCCCGGCCAATCTGGCGGCGGTGCTGGCGACCCTGGAGATTATCGAAAAGGAACCGGAGAGGGTGCACCGGCTGCAGGCCATCGCCCGTCGGATGATCGAGGGCTTCACCGCCATAGGCTACGACATCGGTGTCGCCGCCACCCCCATCGTTCCCCTCATCATCGGGGACGACGAGAAGACCTTCCTGCTGTGGAAGGCCCTGTTCGATCGGGGCGTCTATGTGAACCCGGTGGTCTCTCCGGCGGTGCCGCCCAACCGGGCGCTCCTGCGGACCTCCTACATGGCCATCCACACCGACGAGGAGCTGGACCTGATCCTGAACATCGCTGAGGACGAGGGCCGGAAGCTGGGGATCATTTAAGAGAGTCAAAAAAAAACCGGCGGCCGGCC
>JAKQWJ010000199.1 GCA_029562045.1 Spirochaetota bacterium
CAAGCAGATCATCAAGGAAATCATCGAACTGGAAGGAGGCAAGGGGCATTCGGATCAGAAAATCGCGGATCTTTTGGCCAAGAGGGGCATTCCTCTTGCAAGACGAACGGTAACGAAGTACCGCAAAGAGCTGAACATCGATTCTTCGTACAAGAGATAGGCTTGGAGGTGCAAAATGAATGTGGATATCAAAGCAGTCCGTTTCGAACTCCCGGAAGAGTATCGCGAAATCATCGAAAAAAAGATCCGCAAAATCGAGTTCGCCCAGGAAATGATCGTCGATCTGCTCTGCAGCATCACGAAGGACAGGGGGTATCTCCTGGTGGCCACCATCAACTTCCGTTGGGGCGCCACCCATCATTTCAGGGTGCAGGATTTCGAACTGCGGGATGGAATAGATAAGTTGTTCGAAAAAATCGAAACCAAGGTCACAAAGGAAAAAGAAAAGATAAAGCAGCATTAGATGAAAGACTTTACGGTTCTCGACCTGTTGAATCTGGACCTGACGGAGCACGACGCCCTGGATCTGCGCTGCCTGGCGGGGCGGCCGGGCCTGACCCGGGTGATTCAGGTGCCCGATCTGAACAGACCCGGCCTCGCCCTGGGCGGTTTCTTCGACAACTTCGCCTATCAGCGGATCCAGATCTTCGGTCGGGGGGAGAACGCGTATCTGGCGAAGCTGGCGCTGGATAACTCCTACGACAATATCCGCCGCTTTTTCCGGCACCAGATACCCTGCGTGATCTTCACCCACTCCCTGCGCCCCAGCGAGATCTTCTTCCGGATCTGCGAGGAGTCCGGCTGCCCGCTCCTGCAGACGGGCCTGTCCTCGTCGGACTTTTCCGCCCGCATCATCCGGGTATTGAGCAACATCTTCGCCCCCCGGGAGACGATTCACGGGGTGCTGGTGGAGGTCTTCGGTCTGGGCGTCCTCATCCGGGGCGAAAGCGGCGTGGGGAAAAGCGAAACCGCCCTGGAGCTGGTGGAACGGGGGCACCGGCTGGTGGCGGACGACGCGGTGGAGATCCGCTGCGTCTACGGGAACATTCCGCTGGGTTCCGGGGCCAACAAGGTCATCGGGCACCATATGGAGATCCGGGGTCTGGGCATCATCAACATCACCCATCTTTTCGGGGTCGGGGCCATCCGGGACAAAAAGCAGATCCAGCTGGTGGTGGAAATCGAGCATTGGGACTCGAACAAGGATTACGACCGCATCGGCAGCCAGGCGGCCACCACCGAAATTCTGGGCATCCAGATCCCCTACCTGAAGATTCCGGTCAAGCCGGGGCGCAACATCCCCATCCTCATCGAAACGGCGGCCATGAACGAGAGGCTCAAGGGGATGGGGTACTACTCCGCGAAGGAATTCAACAAAAGCGTCCTGAAATGGCTTGAAAGCGAAAACGCCCGCACCGTATACTTGCAGAACACCGACCTATTCTGACAATGAGCGGAGCCGCAATGACGGAAAAGCAGGTTACCATAAAAAATCGCGCCGGCATCCACGCCCGGCCCGCGGCGATGATCGTGCAGACCGCCGGCAAATTCGCCTCCAGGATCAACATGATCAAGGAAAACGAAACCATCAACGCCAAATCCATCATGGGAATCATCACCCTGGGGGCGAGCTACAACTCGACTCTCACCATACAGGCGGACGGTCCCGACGAAGAGCAGGCCGTGGAGGCCCTCTGCGCCCTTTTTGACCACCGGTTCGAGGAGGAATAGATTTACGGCTTCCTTCCGGGGAACGACGGGATGGACAATCATCCGGATCTTCGTCCTTCTGTCCGCCGCGGCGGGACGGATCCCCGCCCTGGAACTCACCGCCACCTGTGCGGCGGCCCCTCCGTCCGGATCCCTGACAGTCCGGCTCTCGGGGTTGGAAGAGGCGGAGCTCAGGGAACATCTGCACCAGGGGTTTCGCGCCCGGATGGAGTTCTTCATCGAGGAGTACCGGAAGAAAGACCGTTTTTTCCCCCGCCTGGGGGATGAACTCCTTTTCCGGGCCAACCCGTCCCAGACCGGACGCTGGGATCCTTTCAGCGCCTGTTACGAACTTTCGCTTCCCGACGGGAGCCGTCATTATTATCCCCGGTGGAAAACCTTCCTGGAGGACTTCGCCGGGCTGCGGGAGTTCCCCGTTCCGGAAATCCCCGGCTCCCGGGTCTATATTCTGGTGCAGGCGAGATTTCAGAAAATGGTGTTCCTTCCACCCATGAACATCCTGACCCTGTTCCCGAACCGGAACACGGTTTCGACCTCCTGGTCGAGGTTGGGCGGCGAATGAGAAGACTGTCCATTCCCAAAGGGTCCCTGACGATGCTTTTCGGCCTGGCTCTTCTCTACGTCCTCCTCATCGTGCTGGTTCTGGTCTTCTCCTCCCGGATCCTGTCGGACCTGTCGATGAACAGGGCCGTCGCCGGGGCGTTTATCGCCTCCCTGGCGGTGATCTTCAGTCTGATACTCCTCTGGGCCATCGGCATCAATCTCTTTCAGCTCCTCCGGACGGGGTCCGGGGAGAAGCCCGGCGGACGCCTCAAGTTCAGGCTGATTCTCTTCTTCCTCCTGGTCATCCTCCTGTCGTCCATCCCCCAGGCTATCCTGTCCATCAATTTCATCGGCACATCCCTGCGGACCTGGTTCAGCGCCCGCACGGCGGAATCCCTGCGGGGGGGACTCGCGGTGGCCATGCGCTACTACGGCGAAAAGGTATCCAATCTGCAGAATCTCTCCCGGAGCGGCATCGTTCTCGCCGCGCTGGAGAAAACAGGCCCCTCCGGAGTCCCGGACTGGGAAACCCTGCGCCTGGTCAACCCCGATCTGAGCTGCCTGCAGATTTTCGGCGCCGATGGAGCCAGGATCTTCGCCGCCGGAAACCCCGAGGGCTTCATCGAGGAGGGGGCCGCCCTGGCCGCCGCCGAGGGCCTTCTGCCCCGGGAAACCCGGACCGACGGGCTGAGCATCCTGCGCTCCAAAAAGAACTACACCGCCCGGGACGGCCGGCGCCGGTTCGCCGTTTTCAGCGTGACCCTTCCCCGGGACTTCGACGGGCACGCCGAGAATCTCACCTCCTCGCTGGAAACCTTCAGGCAACTGGAAAACAACAGACGGCTCATCCTTCCGGCCTTTACCATTCTCTACGGGTTCTTCTCCTTTCCGCTGATGCTGCTGGCCATCCTGGTGAGTTTCCTGCTCAGTGACGAGATAATCCGCCCCATCGTCAATCTGGAAGAAGCCACCCGCAAAGTGGCGGACGGGGATTTCTCCCACCGCATCCTGTCCCGCTCCCGGGACGAGCTTTCTCTTCTGGCGGGGTCCTTCAACATGATGGTGGCGGAACTGGAAAAAAGCCGGCTCAAGATCCTGCAGACCGAAAAGGTGGCGGCCTGGCAGGAGATCGCCCAGAGGCTGGCCCACGAAATCAAAAACCCCCTGACGCCCATCAAGCTGTCCGCCCAGAGGCTCCAGAAGCGGCACCGGGAGAACCCTGAGGACTTCGGCCGGATCCTGGACTCCTCGGTGGAGTCCATCGTCCGGGAGGTGGACAATCTGGACAATCTGCTGACGGAGTTCCGCGATTTTTCCCGCCTCCCGGCCCCCCGGAAAAGGTCGACCCGGCTGAAAGCAGTGATAACCGAAGCCGCGGCCCTGTACGGCGAGCGGGCGGGAAAGATCCGCATCGAAACCGACGGGGTCCCCGAGGACCTCGCCCTCTCCCTGGACCCCGACCAGATCCGCCGGGTTTTCGCCAATCTCATCACCAACGCCGTGGATGCCATGCCCGAAGGGGGAACCCTGCGGTTCCGGACCGACCTTGTCAAAAAGGGCAATACCCGCTACTGTAGGATACAAGTGGAAGACACCGGCGAAGGGATCGACCGCCTGCGCTTTTCCCAGGTTTTCAACCCCTATTACACCACGAAAAGCGACGGAACCGGTCTGGGTTTATCGGTGGTGGAACGCATCGTTTTCGACCACCAGGGCCAGATCTGGTTCGAATCCGAGCCGGGGGTGGGAACGACCTTTTTTATCGATCTTCCCGTGGAGACCGCATGAGCGCAATTCTGATCATAGACGACGAGGCCGGCATCCGGTCGGTGCTGGCGGAGATCCTGGAGGACGAGAAATACCGGGTTTTCACCGCCGAGGACGGCTTCGCGGGCCTGTCGGTTCTGGAACGGGAGGTCATCGATCTGGTCATCCTCGACGTGTGGCTGCCCAACATGGGGGGCATCGACGTTCTGCGGGAGATCAAGGAAAAGTTTCCCATCGTCGAGGTCATCATGATCTCCGGGCACGCCAACATCGACCTGGCGGTGAAGGCCGTCAAACTGGGGGCCTTCGATTTCCTGGAGAAACCCCTGAGTCTGGACCGGGTCATGGTCATCGTCCGGAACGCCCTGGAAATCGAAAAGCTGCGCCGGGAAAATCTGCGGCTGAAGAACTCCCTGATCTTCCAGGACGAGATGATCGGCCGCAGTCCGGAGATGGAAAAGATCCGGGAACTCATCGAGCAGAGCGCCCGCAGCGATTCCCGGGTCCTCATCACCGGACCCAACGGGACGGGAAAAGAGCTGGTGGCCCGGGAGATACACCGGCGCAGCCTACGGGCCGCCGGACCCTTCGTGGAGGTCAACTGCGCGGCCATCCCCGAATCCCTCATCGAAAGCGAACTCTTCGGCCACGAGAAGGGCTCCTTCACCGGCGCGGTGTCCCGGAGGAAGGGCAAGTTCGAGCTGGCCCACCGGGGAACGATCTTTCTGGACGAGGTGGCGGACATGTCGCCGAGCGCCCAGGCGAAGGTGCTGCGGATAACCCAGGAGCTGCGGTTCGAGCGGGTGGGCGGGGAAGAGTCCCTGTCGGTGGACGTCCGGATCATCGCCGCCACAAACAAGAACATCCAGGAGCGGATCCGGGACGGGATGTTCCGGGAAGACCTGTTTTTCCGGCTCAATGTCATTCCCGTTTTCGTGCCCCCCCTGAAATCGCGCATATCGGACCTTCCGCCTCTGGTGGATTATTTCATGGGCAAGTTCAAACCTCCCGGGGAGGAGAGGTCCCGGACCATCTCCGCCGACGGCATGGCGCTGCTCCAGGCCTATTCCTGGCCCGGGAACATCCGGGAGTTGAAAAACTTCATCGAGCGGATTAACATAATGAGCGACGAGCATTGCGTGTCCGCCGAAACGGTGAGATACTACCTGGGAGAGGCGGAAAGCGCGCAGGACGACGGTTTGGGGGAGTTCGGTTCCATGGGTCTGACCGAGGCGCGGGAAGCGTTCGAAAAGCTGTACCTCCGGAAAAAACTCGAAGCCTTCGATTACAATATCACCCGAACCGCCGAAGCCATAAAAATTTATCCCAGCAATCTCCACGGAAAGATCAAACGCCACGGGATCAGGATGGAAAAATGAAAAAACTGACCCCACGCCAGAAACAGGTCCTGGATTTCATCGGGCTCTACATTTCGGCCCACAAGTTCCCCCCCACCATCAGGGAGATATCCGAGAGGTTCTCCATCTCCATCCGGGGCGCCTACGATCATGTGACGGCTCTGCGCAGGAAAAACGTCATCCGCTGCAACGCCAACCGTTCCCGGACCATCGAAATCCTGGACAACCCGGACCGGGACGAGGAGAAGTTCCGGAGGGTCCCGGTTCTCGGAACCGTCGCGGCGGGGCGCCCCCTGCTGGCGGAAGAAAATCTGGAAGGCTACCTGACGGTCCCCGAAGCCTACCTGAAAAAGGGTAATTATTTCGCCCTGCACGTGCGGGGAGACAGCATGTCCGGCGCGGGAATCCGCAACGGCGACACCGCCGTCATTCTGCAGCAGTCCACCGCCCGGAACGGGGACATCGTCGTCGCCACCGTGGATGACGCGGTGACGTTGAAACGGTTCTTCCAGGAGAAAAACCGGGTCAAGCTCCAGGCGGAAAACCCCGCCTACCCCCCCATTTACAGCCAGGATCTGCGGATCCTCGGGCGGCTCGCTTTTCTGATGCGCTCCTATGACTAGAGCGGCGCCCCTTCATGAAAAGGGCGGGGCCCTTCCATGAGCAAAGCTGAGCCTCTCTATCTCCTCCTGGGGCCGGAAACGGGGTTGAAGAACTCCTTTCTGAACGAAATCCGTCAGGCCCTGGCCAAACGCGGCGGGGGAGAGCCGGAGGAGCACCGGTTCTACGCCTTCGACACGCCTGTCGCCGAGATCGTCTCGCTGCTCCGGAACGCCTCCCTCTTCTCCTCGTCCCGGATGGTTCTGTACCACGGGGCGGAGGAAATCCGCCGAAAGGAGGACCTTTCCCTGCTGAGGGATTACGCGAAAAACCCCTCCCCCGACGGGGTTCTGGTCCTGATCAGCGAGAATGTTTCGGTGGACAGGAAACTCTCCGACACCGTGCCGGGGGCGGGAAAAAAAATTTTCTGGGAGCTCTTCGACAACCAGAAAAAGAGCTGGGTCCTTTCCTGCTTCAAAAGGCACGGCGCGGAGATCGACCTTCAGGCGGCGGAGCTGTTTCTGGACATCGTGAACAACGACACCCTGGAGATGGAAAGATGGTGCCGCGACCTGTGCGCCTTTCTGGGGCCCGGCACCAGGGTCACCGCCGCAGATATCGAAAAGCATCTGTGCCACGGAAAAGAGGAGACCGTCTTTTCCCTGTTCGAAAGCGTGGCGGAAAAAGATCTGGAACGGTCCCTGGAAATTCTGGACAAACTCCTCCTGGAAGGGAGCAGCCAGCCCGTTCAGCTTCTGGCGGGCCTGCTCTGGCAGTTCCGGAAGCTCCACGCCCTGGCTCTCCTCCTCGCTCAGGGCGGCTCTCTCGCCGACGGCTTCACGGCCCTGCAGATCTCCGGCAAACGGAACCAGGGGATCTACGCCGCCGCCGCGGGGAGGTTCAGCCCCGGCGAGCTGGAAAACATCATCGTTCTGTTCGCCGATTTCGACGAGGAGCTCCGCTCCTCCCGGGCGGAACTCCAGTCCCGCCTCATGGAGCTGTTTCTTTTCAGCGTCATCCGGAGGGGCGGAGTGAACATTCTGTCCTCCTCCCGGTGAGAATCAGTCCCCCTTCCGGAGTCTCTCCAGCAGGGATTCCGCCACCTCCAGACTGATGCCCGCGGTCCTGGCGATATCGTAGCCCGTGGCCTCGACGATGGCCTCCCGGGAACCGTAGCGGCGGAGAATTTTCCTCCCCCGGGCCTCACCGATCCCCCGCACCGAGGTCAGGGTTTCCAGGGACAGGGTCTTTTCCCGAAGCTTCCGGTTGAACCCCGTGGCGAAGCGGTGGGCTTCGTCCCGCACCGCCTGCAGGATCCGCAGAGCCGGGGACCCCTCGGGCAGCAGCACCGGATCTTTTTTCCCCGGGAGGAAGATCTCCTCGTTCCGCTTGGCCAGTCCCAGCACCGGAACCCGCTGGAAACCCAGGGCGTCCAGGACTCCCCGGGCGGCTCCGACCTGGCCCTTGCCGCCGTCGATGAGCACCAGGTCCGGCGGCTCCAGACCCTCGTTCAGGATCCGGGTGTACCTCCGGGCCACCGCTTCCCGGATGGCCTCGTAATCGTCGATTTCTCCGGCGAGACTGCGGATATGAAACTTCCGGTAGGACTTCCTGTCCGGCGCCCCGTTCAGAAAGGCCGCCAGGGAGGCCACGGGATGCTTGCCCGAGAGCTGGGCGATATCGAAACCTTCGATCCGCAGGGGGACGGCGGGAAGACCCAGGACCGCCGCCAGATCCTCCAGGGCGGGGATGTTTCCCCGTTCGTGGAGACGCTTCCGCAGATCGTGTTCGGCGTTTTCCCGCGCCAGGTTGAGCACCGCCAGATCCCGTTTGGCCGAGGCGGCCTCCAGCCGGACAGTCCGCCCCAACTCCCGCTGGAAGTAGTCCGGAACCTGCCACTGGGGCGGCAGGGAGCGCAGATAGATCGTTCCCGGCAGCTGTTCCGCCTGCCGGTAATACTGCAGCAGGAACTGCCCGGGAAGGTCCGCCCGGTGGTCATAGACTCCGGTCCGGAAAAGCTCCCTTCCGCTGAGCCTCCCCCCCCGCATCTGGAAAACGATGAAGGTGCAGAGCCTCTCCTTTTCCGCCCAGTCGATGTAGTCCCGGCTCTCCCCGTCGAAATCCACCACCTTCTGTCCCCGGTCCAGGTCCTCCACCGCCCGCAGGGCGTCCCGGAGGGAAGCGGCCTTCTCGAAGTCCAGGTCCTCCGCCGCCCGACGCATCTGCCTTTCCAGCATGTCCCGGATCTCCCCGGTTTCCCCGGACAGAAGGGCCCGGACCCCCTCCACGTTTTTCAGGTAATCGTCCCGGGATATCCTGCCGCCGCAGACTCCCGAACAGCGGCCGATGTGGTAATACAGGCAGGGCCGGCCGTTTTTTTTCAGCGGGCCCCGGCATTTGCGCAGGGGGAATATTTTTTCGATCAGCTCCAGATACCGGTCCAGGGTGGACACCGCCGGAAAGGGGCCGAAGTACCGGGATCCGTCGTCCACGATCCGCCGGGTGCGGAAAACCCGGGGATACTCCTCGTTGGTGATCCGGATCACCGGGTAGGACTTGCCGTCCTTCAGATTGATGTTGTACCGGGGCTTGTGCTTCTTTATCAGGGTGTTCTCCAGAAGCAGCGCCTCGTACTCGTTTTCGGTGACGATATATTCGATGTTCCTGATTTTCCGGACCAGCACCGCGGTCTTCAGATCCTTTTCGCCGGAAAAATAGGACCGAACCCGGTGGCGCAGATTCGTCGCCTTGCCCACATAGAGGATCCGATCTTTTTCGTCTTTCATCAGATAGACCCCGGGATTTTCCGGAAATCGGGTGACGGTCTCCTGGAGGCTCCCGTTCCCGGGTCTCTCTTCTTTTTCCATAAATCTCCGATAATAATGTATAAAAGACGCGTGAAAAAGAAAACACTGCTCGCCCTGACAACGATTTTTCTCATCCCCGGGTTCTTTGCGCCCGGGCTTTTCACGCCCGGCCTCTACGCGATCCCCGAAAGCCGGGTCATCCTGGGGGAAAAGTCCGGCTTCAGCGGCCTGGCGACGGTCCAGGGGCTGGAGACGGGGATCGGCCCCGACGCCTCCCCCCGGCTGTTTCTCCGGGATCTGCAGCTCCCCGCCGGCGCGGACACGGATCTGTATCTGAGTTTCGACCAGGAGCCCCTCCGGGACCTGGCGGCGAATTACAAGGTCCGCGTCATGGGAAGCCCCGTCCCGGCCTCCCCGGGGCAAAAAATGCGGGGCCCGGCCTCCGGGGCCTTTCAGCGGGATTCCCGCCTCGTCCTGACCCCCCGGGCCGGGAGAAACGCCCTCTTCGGCCCCGGATCCGCCTGGGGGGATTTCACCATCCAGTTCTGGCTCTACCCCGCCACCCTGGAAAACGGAGAAACCATCCTGGCCTGGCGCGGGGCGGATTTCTCCGGCGACGAAACCAGGGGACAGGATTTCTCCTGCAGCATCGAGGGAAAGACCCTGGTCTGGAGGTCTTCCAACCTTTTCCAGGCCCCCGGCCTCTCCGGGGGAACCATCGAACTGAAGGGCTCCTCCCCCCTTCTGCCTCGGACCTGGCGACACCATTCGCTGCGATTCGAAGCCGCCACCGGGCTGCTGGAATACGCGGTGGACGGGATCCCCGAAGACATCCGGTACGCCGGCCCCACGGGGAGGGAAGGCGGCAGGTTCTTTCAGCCCCGGATCGGCGGTGAGGGACGGACCGGTCTGGAGATCGGCCAGGGGTTCACCGGGTTCATGGACGAACTGCGGATCGACAGGACCGCCGCCGAAGTCCCGGAACCCTCCGCCTTCAGCGCCGCGGGAGGAGGGGCGGAAACCCTTCCGGTGGACCTGGGCTACGGGGGATCGGCCCTTCTTCGCATCGACGCCCGCTACACGACCCCGTCCAACAGCGGGATCTTCTTTTTTTACCAGATCAGCGAGGACCCGGCGGGTTTCACCGGGATGGAATGGACTCCCTTCGTCCCGGGAAAGGACCTCGCCCCGGATGCCACCGGAAGGTTCGTCCGATTCCGGATCGAGATGTTCCCCGACGGGCGGAGGTCCGTCTCCCCCCGGTTATTCGAACTGTCCATAACCTTCGAAAAGAACCTCCCGCCTCCGCCCCCGGCCTTCTTCGCCGCCTTTCCCGGAGACTCGTCCATCAAGCTGCGCTGGTCCGAGGTGACGGATCCCAACCTTCAGGGGTATCTGATCTACTACGGCTCCGGGCCCGGGGTCTACGACGGGAGCGAACTGGGCCCCTCCCCCCTGCATGTGGGAAAAATCACCGAAACACGACTCCGGGGACTGCGGAACGGGAAACTTTACTATTTCGCCGTATCCTCCTATGATGGCAGGGGGGATTACCGGAGCGGTCTTCTTTCACGGGAAGTCAGCGCCAGGCCCTCCAGGTTGCACCGGAATGACGATGACGACAATAAAGACTAGCCGCCGCGACGAACTCCTGGGCCAGGCCGGAAAGGCGTTGAGAATAGGAGACCTGGGGACGGCGGAAAAAATCACCGAAGACCTCATCCGCGAGGACCCCGCATTCTCCCCCGCCTATATCATGCTGGGCACCATTTACGGAAAACAGGAGATGTATCCCCGGGCGATAGCCCAATTCGAAAAAGCTCTGGAGCTGCGTCCGAACAATCCGGAAGCCCTGAACAATCTGGGAGTCATGTACCGCCGGGTCGGCAGGCCCGAACAGGGCCTGCGATCCATTCAAAGGGCCATTCATCTGGACCCCCGGTCCGCCCAGATGTGGTACAACCTGGGCAACATGCACAAGCTCGATGGAAAAGCCTCCCATGCGGTGACGGCCTACACCAAGGCCCTGGACCTGGATCCCGGCTTCGTTCTTGCCTACAACAACCTGGGGACCCTGTACGAGAAGATGGGCGATTTCGGGAAGGCCGCGGAGGTCTTCCACCGGGGGCTCCGCTCGGACCCGAACCACCCTACCCTGCGCTACAATCTCGGCATCGCCCAGCAAAGCCTGGGAAACCTGGAGGATGCGCAGAAGCAGTTCGAGTTTGCGGTCCGCTCCCGCCCGGGCTGGATCGATGGTCTGAACAACCTGGGCATCGTGCTGCAGCGGAGGGAAAAATTCGACGAGGCCGCCGCCGCCTTCCGGGAAATCCTCGCCCTGGATCCGAAAAACCCCACAGCTCACAACAACATGGCCACCATCTTCGCTCAGCAGGGTAGAACCAGGGAAGCGATGCAATCCTTCCGGCGCGCCCTGGAAGGCAGACCCGATTACCCGGTGGCGGCGGCCAATCTGGGGCAGATTCTGGAAAAGCGGGAGGCCACCGACGAGGTTCTGGAATACCTGAACTTCCTGGTGACCCACAATCCGGAGGACCGCGAACTGCGGCTGCAGTACGCCGGCGCGCTGGCGTCCCTGGGGAACTATCGGGATGCGGAGAAGCAGACCGCCGCCGTTCTGCAGAAGGAACCCGACAACAGGAAGGGTCTCCGGATCATGGGGGAAATCTGTTACCGGACCGGCCGCAGGGAGGAGGGCGGGGAATACCATTCCCGCCTTCTCAGGACGGACCCGACGGACACGGAGTTCCGGGTGGACGCGGCGAAGGCCCTCAGGGATGCGGGAGACCTCGACGCAGCGCTGGTGGAGCTGGAAAAATACGTGACGGAACATCCCGACGGGGCCGAGGGGCAGAATCTTTACGGGGAAATTCTGCTGAAAGAGGGGAAATTCCCCGAAGCGCTGGAGCATTTCGAAAAGATCCGCCACCGGTTTCCCGACGACGGAAAAATCATCGCGAACCTCGCCCGGGCCCTTCAGGAAACGGGGAGCCATAAGGCGGCGCTGGAGGCGGTGGACCAGCTCATCAATCTCCAGGGCCGGCGGGCGAGCCCGGAGGATATCAGCCGGCTGAACGAAAGCCTCGAATTGCACGAAAAGACGGTGGAAGTCTTCGGTGAGGACCACAAGGAAGCCTGGGCGCGCAACCTGAGCCGCCTGGGGGAGCTGGTCCTTCAGTCTTCCCGGCCTCAGGAGCAGGAAGAAGGGGGAAGCCTTCTCACCGACGAGTTCCCCGTTCAGGACGAGGATTCCATACCGATCCTCGATTTCGGCGGATTGAAGGTCCAGGAGGAAGAGGACGACGAGGAAGAGCCGGAGGAAAAGATTCAGAAAGAACTCTCCATCCTGGGAGGCACTCCCCCTCTCGGGGGTCTCGCGGAAGACGGCGGCCCGCCGGCGGATCCGCCGGGCCCCCGGCCTTCGGCTGCGGGAAGGAACCTCGGAGCCCCCCGGGCGGGATCATCGAACCAGAACGTCGGCCCGCCGGCGGGAGCCTTTCCCGGCGGCGGACCTCCCGCCGACGCCCCTCCGCCGCCGCCCTCCTGGCCGTCGCCGGCCGCGCCCGGGGCGCCGCCTCATCAGCCGCACCCGGCCATGCCTTACCCGTCTCCGCCGCCTCAGGCCTTCCCGCCTCCGCCTCAGGCATACCCCCCTCCGCCTCAGGCCTTCCCGCCTCCGGCTCAGGCCTTCCCCCCTCCGCCCCAGGCATACCCGCCTCCGCCTCAGGCCTTCCCGCCTCCGGCGGCTCCGGCGCCTTTTCCCCCGGTGATGCCTCCTTTTCCTCCGGCGCCGACTCCACAGGCCCTCCAGGCCCCGACGGCATCCTTCCCGCACCAGACGCCGACGCCGCCGGTTCAGCCGCCGCCGGCCGCCGCCCTCCGGCCCCCCGTTCCTCACCCGCTTTCGGCGGCGCCTCCTCCCCCGCCGCAGACGACCCCGCCCTCCGCGGGCGCGGCATTTCCGGCGCCGCCCCGGCAAGACCCGACGGCCGCGCCATTTCCTCCGGCTCCGCTGCGGCCTACAGGGCCATTCCCTGCGGCTCCCCAGCGGCCGCCGGCGCCATTCCCGTCGGAGGCCGAAGCGGATTTCCCGCCCTCCCCGGAAGACGCCTGGTCCGGCCTGCCGGATATTGACATCGCGGATCTGACGGAAAACGGCGATTCCGCTGCCGCAGACCTGGATGACTCGGAATCCCCGGAGGGCCCCGGGGATTCCCCCGCCCCGACGCGGGAGGAAACCCGCCGGGATCCGGACGAGGTCGCCGAGGAGGACTTCCTGGAGGGGCTCGACCTCCCGGAAGAGGCTGAACTCCTGGAGGAGCCGGAACTCCCGGAAGAGGCCGACCTCCCGGAAGAAGCTGAACTCCTGGAAGAGGCCGACCTCCCGGAAGAGGCTGAACTCCTGGAGGAGCCGGAACTCCTGGAAGAAGCCGACCTCCCGGAAGAAGCTGACCTCCCGGAAGAAGCCGACCTCCTGGAAGAAGCCGACCTCCCGGAAGAAGCTGAACTCCCGGAAGAAGCTGACCTCCCGGAAGAGGCTGACCTCCCGGAAGAAGCTGAACTCCCGGAAGAAGCTGAACTCCCGGAAGAAGCTGAACTCCTGGAAGAAGCCGACCTCCCGGAAGAAGCCGACCTCCCGGAAGAAGCTGAACTCCCGGAAGAAGCCGGACTCCTGGAGGACCTGGAAACCCTTGTGGGCGCGGAGCTCCCGGAACCCGGCGGCGACGGGGCCGGAACTCCCCCGACCCCCGAAACGGACCGGACGGAAGAGGTGGCCCCCGAATGGGAAACCGCAATGAAGGAGCCGGGAGCCTCCGGCCCCTCCGCGCCGGAAGCCGCCCCGGCGGAGGCCGGGGAGGAAGAGCCGCCGGCTCCCGCGGCCACCGAACCCCTTGAACCGGACTCCCGGCCTCATGGAGGGAAGATTCCCGCGCCGCCGCTCCACGATCCTCTGGCGGGCCGGACTCCTGCCGCTCCCCGCACCGGACCTCAGGGCGGGAAGGCTCCCTCCGACCCCCGACCCGGGCCCATCGCAGGAAAAGCCACGACGGCCCTTCCCATCGACCTTCTGGACCATCTCCTGTCGCTGACCGGGGCCCTGCCGGAAGGGAAACGCGAAGTCTTTCAAAAAAGCGATTACCGTCTCCGGATCGAGGCCCTGAAAAACCAGTTGAAGGGTGGAAAGGGTCTGCATGCGGAAGAGCCCCCTCCCCGACAGGAGACCCGTCCGCCGGGGTCCGGCTCCGTTCTGGAATCGATGAATTTTTTCGCCCTCCTTGCGGCGAATCACCCAGAGCCGGGAATCGGCGCCCTCCTGTCGGAAAAAATCTCACGCGTCGCGAAAAAAATTTCGCGGGGAAAGGGAACATGAACGCAGACCTCAACCTCAAGAAAGTGCAAACCTACATTTCCAAAATACCCGCCCTCCCCGTCACCATCACCAAGGTGATGGAGATATGCAACAACCCCAACACCTCGCCGGTGGATCTGAACAAAGTGATAAGCCTGGACCCGGTGCTGATGGCCCGGGTGCTGAAGCTCATCAACTCCGCCTACTACGGGGTGTCCAACCAGGTGACCTCGCTGGTTCGGGCCATCATCATGCTGGGGCTCAACACCGTCAAAAACCTGGCCCTCAGCACCGCCATTCTGGGAAACCTGGGGAAAAAGGAGAACTTCAACGCCTTGAACATGCAGGGCTTCTGGCGGCACTCCCTCTGCGTGGGAGTCCTATCCAAGATCATCTCCCGTAAAATGGGGGTGGATCAGAAATTGCAGGAAGAGTATTTCATCTCCGGACTTCTGCACGACATCGGAAAGATCCCGCTGAACAACGCCCTCACCACGGAGTTCATTCACGCCATGGGTCTCTCCGACCGGGACCATCTTCCGCTGTACCGGGCGGAGAAGCAGACCATCGGATTCGACCACAGTGACACGGGGGTCCTGATCGGGGAAACCTGGAAGCTTGGAGACGGACTGGTCGACACGATCCGATACCATCACGCGCCGCAGGACTATACGGGAAAGAACAAGCCAGTGGTCTATGCGGTGGCGGCCTCCAACTATTACGCCGTGGCCAACGAGATCGGATTCTCCGGCTCCCGCTTCCCCGAAGCTCCCGGGGCCGAAATACTGCAGTTCCTGGGCATCGACTGGGACTACCTGGACGATAATTTCGACAGTCTGATGGAAGAGATAGACAAGGCCCAGGTCTATCTCCGCATCAACGAGGAGAACCCATGACGGCGGGAATGACGATCCGGTTCTGGGGGGTCCGGGGCTCCATTCCCTGCCCGGGACCGGATACGGTGACATACGGCGGCAATACCCCCTGTTTCGAGCTGCGCTTCGGGGATGAGGAAAAGCTGGTCATCATCGACGCCGGTTCGGGGATACGGCCCCTGTCGGACTTCATCATGAGGAATTACTTCCCCAGGGGGCCGGTGGACGCGGACATCCTGATCACCCACACCCATTGGGACCACATCATGGGCTTCCCCTTTTTCGCTCCCATATACATCAAAACGTCCCATCTCCGGGTTCACGGACCGGTGACCTACGAAGAGGATTCACTGGACAAGATCATCGGAGACCAGCTGCGTTACCGCTACTTCCCGGTCCGGCAGGAGGAACTTTCCGCCCGGATCGAATACCGGGAATTGAAGGAAACCTCCTTCGAACTGGGGGACGGGATCTTCGTTACCACCAAATACCTGAACCATCCCATCCTCTGTCTGGGTTACCGGATCGAATACCGGGGCAGGGTTTTCTGCACCGCCTACGACACCGAACCCTTCCGGAACGTGTTTCCCACCGATCCGCAGGACCCCAACTACGACGCCGAAGCCGCCCAGGAGGGTGAGACCGCCGCCGCCGAGGAAAATGCGAAGCTTCTGCGGTTTTTTCAGGATGCGGATGTCCTCGTCCACGATACCCAGTACACCCTCCAGGAATACCGGGCCTCGAAAATCGGCTGGGGCCACAGCACTTTCGAACACGCGGTGAACGCCGCCCACAGGGCAGGGGTGAAAAAACTGTATTTCTTCCACCACGATCCTCTCCGGACGGACGCGCAGCTGGAAGAACTGCTGGAAAAATATCGGGGGATGATCCGCGGCAAAAGCCTGCTGGAGCTGGAAATGGCCCGGGAGGGGCTGGAACTGAAACTGTAAAACGAGGAGAAGCGATGAAAAAGGTTGCGCTGCTGGCTTTCCGGGGGAACCCATGTGTTTCGTCCATGTTCTGCTGAACGCCCTGGACATGCGGGAGAAAGGTTTCGATGTGGCCATCATCCTGGAGGGGGCCGCGACCAAGGCCGCCGCGGAAATGGCCGTGGAAGGGGCGGATTTCCACTCCCTCTACGTGCAGGCCCGCCAGAGCGGTCTCATCGACTGCGTCTGCAAGGCCTGCTCCGCCAAGATGGGCGTCCTGGAAAGCATCGAAACACAGAAACTGCCCTGGGGCTCGGACATGAAGGGACACCCCTCACTGGCCACCTACGTCGAGGAAGGCTACCAGATCATCACACTGTAAATTGTTTGTTTTCTATATTTAAAATAGTACTATATAGCCCATGAAAAGACATGTTCTCGTCGCCGCCTCGGTCGCGGCGGTTTTTGCCCTCCTCGCCGGCCCCCTCTGGGCAGGCGGCGGTTCGGAGAAAAAAAAGGACCCCGCCCCGGCGGGCTCCATCGCGTCTGAAGCGGTCCCCGAAGCGGGAACCCCTGCCCGGACCGCCCCCGTCCAGGCCAGGTCCTGGGCCGGGACCATCCCCGCCCCGGAGTTTCCTTCGGGCATGGAATGGCTCAACGTGGATGTCCCGCCCACCCTGGCATCCCTGAAAGGCAAGGTGGCGCTGCTGGACTTCTGGACCTACGGCTGCATCAACTGCATCCACAATCTCCCGTACATCGAAAAACTGCGGAAGGAGTTCCCCGACGAACTGGTGGTTCTGGGGGTTCATTCCGCCAAGTTCGCCACCGAGGGGAAAACCGAAAACCTCCGGAACATCATTCTCCGGTACGGCATCGGCTACCCGGTGGTGAATGACGCGGATTTCGCGGTCTGGAGCATCTGGGGTCCCCAGGGCTGGCCCACCCTGGCGCTCATCGACCCCGCGGGGAACATCGTGGGCGCGCAAAGCGGCGAGGGGTTTTACGACACCTTCCGGGAGATCATCGTCTCCCTCATCGCCGAGTTCCGGGCCCGGGGACAGATAGACCCCCGGCCCCTGGAGGTCAAACTCGAAAGGGAGGGAAGACCCTCGCCCCTCCTGTCCTTCCCCGGCAAGGTGCGGGCGGATTCCCCGGGGGACCGTCTCTTCATCGCCGACTCCGGGCGGGACAGGGTAATCCTCGCCCGGCCGGCGGACGGGGAGATTCTGGACATCATCGGCGGGGGCCCGGGGTTTTCCGACGGAGATTTCCGGGAAGCGCGATTCCGTAACCCCCAGGGAATGGCCCTGTCCCCTGATGGAAGCACCCTCTATGTGGCGGACACAGGCAATCACGCCATCCGGGCGGTGGATCTCCGGCGGAAACGGGTCGGCACCATCGCCGGCACCGGGACCCAGGCGGAGGAATACCCTCCCGAGCCGGGAACGGGAGTCAGGACCGCCCTGTCCTCCCCCTGGGACCTGGAATCCGACGGCCCCTTCCTGTACATCGCCATGGCGGGCTCCCATCAGATATGGCGGATGGACACCCGAAGCGGGGAACTGAAACCCCTGGCGGGAAGCGGCGCCGAGGGCGTCCTGGACGCCCCCGGGGCGGAGGCGGAACTGGCCCAGCCCAGTGGACTCTCCCTGTCCCCGGACCGGAGGCTGTACTTCGCCGATTCCGAGGCCAGTTCCATCCGCTGGGTGGACCTGTCCCGGGAGGACGCGCCGGTCTTCACCCTGGCGGGAAGCGGCGTCGGCCTCTTCGAATTCGGCGCCGATGACGGAAGGGGCAGGGACGCCCGGTTTCAGCACCCTCTGGGCGTTCTGTGGCGCCGGGACGGCATCTTTGTGGCGGACACCTACAATCACCGCATACGCCGGATCGATCCGGCCACGGCGGAGGTCTCCACCATCGCCGGGGGGGACGGTGGTTATCGGGACGGCGCGGAGGCCCGGTTCAATGAACCCGGCGGCATCACCCAGGCGGGGGAAAAACTCGTCGTGGCGGACACCAACAACCACTCCATCCGGGTGGTGGACCCTGTATCTGGAAAGACCTCCACCCTGGTTCTGAAGGGCTACGAGAAGTTTGCCCGCCGCCAGTTCGGGGGAACAGCTCCGGCAGTCCGGCTCCCCTCCGCCGCAGCGGACCCGGGACCGGCGGAAATCCGGATCCACCTGCAGCTCCCCCGAGGCTACAAGCCCAACGTCGAAGCCGCCTCCGCCTTCAGCCTGAAGGTGGAAGGATCGGGGATCCGGCTTACCGGCCCGACGGAGCTCGTCCTCCCTGGCCCCACCTTTCCCCTGCGCTTTTCCGCCGACTTCTCTCCCGGAGAGGGGGTCCTGGTTCTGGAACTAAGCCTGGTCTACTGCGAGGAGGGAAAGGAGAGCCTCTGCTACCTGGAGCGAAAAACTCTGGAACTTCCCTACCGGATCGCTACTGGAGCGGGGAGGAATCTTGATTTTAGGTACACCGTCTTGCCTTAAGCCTTTAGCGGATCTTGACTCCCCGGAAAGCTCGGATCCAAAGGGCTCAGGTCGTTTTTCCTGCCTTCAAAGCCTTCCGTTTTTCCCGGAAATTCTTGTAGGTTCTGGTACTAGTCACCACCGTCAGGATGATTATCACCAGCAGAATGAGGGAAACCGGGCGGGTAAAAAACGGCACAAGGCTTCCCTGGGAAACCATCAAAGCCCTCCTAAGGTTTTCGTCTGCCATAGGACCCAAAATCACTCCGATTACCAGCGGAGGGACCGGATACCCCATTTCGGTAAAATAATAGGTCAGGATGCCCACAGGCACCATGAGCCAGAGATTGAACACTTTCATTCCCAGGGCATAGGAACCGATGAGACACAGGACTGCCACAACTGGCATAAACAGTGCCGGAGGAACCCGCAGGAGTTTAATCACCTGTTTTGCCAGGAGAATCCCTATAATATACATCGCCACAGCGGCCATGAGCAGAATGGCCGTGACTTCCAGGACGAATGTGGGCTGAACTACCTGGAGCATGGGTCCCGGAGCGATACCGTGGAGCAAGAGAGCTCCTAGTAGCATTGCCGCCGGTGGGCTGCCAGGAATCCCCAAGGACAGAAGGGGGATCATGGCCCCACCGATACATGCATTGTTGGCGGTTTCGGAGGCGATGATGCCCTCGTAGGCGCCCTGGCCAAACTTTTCCGGAGTCCTGGAGGTGTTCTTTGCTGTTCCGTAGGAGCTAAAGATATTTGGAATGAATTCTTCATTATATGTAACCAAAGTATAAGCTATAATTATATCTTCTTCTTCAATGGTCAGGCTGAATTTTGTAGCTGCAAGGCACATTGCAGTCTTAATTATGTGCTGCTGTTTTCTGCGCAAAAGAAAGGAAAGACTAGCATCAAGATGCTCTGAGGAATTACAGTAGATTTTGTAAAGAGCTTGTGTGGCAGTTTTTGAAAACTTGAACTCACCTTGGAAATTGTAAAGCTTTTTAAGTAACATGATGAGTTTTATTCTGTCCTCTTCTAGTGGAGAGGATGGAAAAGTTATCTTTAGGTCAGCGCTCTTAGAACCATAGACGAAGATGGCGCGACTAAAGAACCCTCCTTCATTCGCGGAGTTCCCAAAGATTTTCCCTAGACCTCCTGGAGTCATACCTCCAAGCATGTTAATGGTAG
>JAKQWJ010000210.1 GCA_029562045.1 Spirochaetota bacterium
TCCAACAGATCGACAAGTCCATCGAGGAGGCGGCCTACGACATGGGCGCCGGCAGCGTCCGGGTCTTCCGGACCGTCACCCTGCCGCTGATAAAGGACTCCTTCTTCAGCGGCCTGGTCACCACCTTCGTGCGGTCCATCACGGCCATCTCCGCCATCATCCTGCTGGTGACCCCCCGGTACCTGCTCATCACCGTAAGGATCAACGAACACGCGGAGAAGGGCAATTTCGGCATAGCCTGCACCTACGCGTCCATACTGATTCTCATAACCTATACCGCCATCAGCCTGATGAACATCCTGATGGGAAAGTTCGGCGGAAGCGCCGGAATAAAGGAAAGACGGAATGCTTAAAGAGAAACCCAAGGGCGTAAGACTCCGGAACCTGACCAAACTGTACCGGGACCCGAAGACCAGAAAGGAGTTCGCCGCGGTGGACAATATCACGGTGGACATCCCCCCGGGCAGCTTCGTCACTCTGCTGGGCCCCTCGGGCTGCGGAAAAACCACCACCCTGCGGATGATCGCCGGCTTCGAGAGCCCCGAGTTCGGGGAGATCTTCATCGGAGACCAGGGGGTGAACAGTCTGGCGCCCAACCAGCGGGACACGGCCATGGTGTTCCAGAGCTATGCCCTCTTGCCCCACTACAACGTCTACGACAACGTGTCCTACGGGCTGAAGGTCCGTAAAATGACGAAGGACGAGATCCGGGAGAAGGTGCAGGCCATGCTGGAGCTGGTGGAACTCACCGGCCTGGAGGAGAGGATGCCCAACCAGCTCTCCGGGGGGCAGCAGCAGCGGGTGGCCCTGGCCCGGGCCCTGGTGATGAACCCGGGGGTCCTCCTCTTCGACGAGCCCCTGTCCAATCTGGACGCCAAGCTGCGGATTTCCATGCGCACCGAGATCCGGCGGATCCAGACCAAGCTGGGCCTCACGGCCATCTACGTCACCCACGACCAGGCGGAGGCCATGAGCCTGTCGGACAGCATCATCCTGATGGACCGGGGCCGGATCGCCCAGATCGGGACGCCCCAGGACCTGTACTACCGGCCCAACAGCGAGTTCACCGCCGGCTTCATCGGGGAGGCGAACTTCCTCAAAGCCCGGGTGGAGGAGGTGGCGGAAGACCGGGTGCGGGTGATTTTCAACGGGGTCCCCCTGGAGGTGAGGTCCTTCGAGGATGTCCGGACCGGGGGGGACTGCAAGATCGTCATCCGCCCCGAATCGGTGACCCTCCACGACCGGGGGGAGATCCCCTGCCGGGTCCTGATTTCCACCTTCATGGGCTCCTACCAGTACTACCAGGTGGTGAGCGGAGAGGAGACCATTATCGTCACCGATTACAACCCCCGGTCCCGGAGGATCTTCCGGGCCGAGGAAGAGGCCTTCCTGACCTTCGACAACTCCAGCCTGCACGTCCTGTAGGGAACTCTCCCATAGGGAGCCCCGGGGAAGCAACCAGGCCTCAGCCGGTCGGGCGGGGCCCATGGCGCAATTTTTTTCCGGAAGAAAGGCTCGCGTATGGGCCCAGCAGGACTTGAACCTGCGACCAACGGATTATGAGTCCGTCGCTCTGACCAACTGAGCTATGGGCCCCGGAAGAGCTTCCTTTATGCCACAAATGGGGCGGGAGTGTCAAGAAAACCCGGGGTTCGCCCGGCCGGGCGGCCCGACGGGGCGCTTCGGCGGGATCGCCCCGGGTCCCGTCGTGGTTCGGTCTCCGGCTACAGGCGGAACAGAAGGTCCTCGTAGGTGGGGAAGGGCCACCTCTTCTTGTCCACCAGGGTCTCCAGCCTGTCGGCGCAGGCCCTGACCTCTTCCATCTTCGGGAAGACCCGGCGGCGGTAATTCCGGGCCTGGGAGAGGGTGTCTTCGACACAGCAGTCCTCCCCTTCCGCGACCAGAAGCTCCAGTTCCCGGGTCTTTTTTCTCAGCTCGCTGAGATTCTCCATGATCTCCCAGAGAAAGGCCTCCTGGACCGCCACGTCGATTTCGGAGGACAGGGTCTTCACCGCCGCGATCCCGGAGGCCACCTCGCCGGCATAGGCCAGAACGGCGGGAAAAATTTCCCGATTGGACATGGCGATGGTGGTCCGGGCCTCGATGGCGATCTGCTTGATGTACTTTTCCAGATAGATGACCTTCCGGGACTCCAGTTCCTGGGGCCGGAAAACCCCGTGCCGGGTGAAGAGCTCCACCGAATGGGGGCTGGCCAGCTCCGGCAGGGCCTCCACGGTCTCGGCGATGTTGGGAAGCCCCCGTCTCTCCGCCTCCCTGACCCATTCCTCGGAGTAGTTGTTGCCGTTGAAGATGATCCTGCCGTGGGCCTTGTAGGTGTCCACGATGATCTGCGTGATCGCCCCGGGGATGTCCCGGGATTTTTCCAGGATGTCCGCGTAGCCGGACAGGACCTCCGCCACCGCGGTGTTCAGGGCCACGTTGGGTCCCGCCACCGATTCGGAGGAGGGCACCATGCGGAACTCGAACTTGTTCCCCGTGAAGGCGAAGGGGCTGGTACGGTTGCGGTCCGTCAGGTCCTTGGGAAGCTTGGGTAGACAGGTGACCCCGATCTCCAGCCGGCTCTTGCCGTTGGTTTTGACGCACTCCCCCCGGGACAGCTTGTCCAGGATTTCCGTCAGCAGGTCCCCCAGGAAGATCGAAATGATCGCCGGCGGAGCCTCGTGGGCCCCCAGGCGGTGGTCGTTTCCGGTGTTGGCCGCGGACATCCGGATCAGCGGCGCGTAGATGTCCACCGCCTTGATGACGGCGCTGAGGAACAGCAGGAACTGGGCGTTGTCCTGGGGACTGGTGCCCGGCTCCAGCAGGTTGACGTCGTCGTCGGTGAGCATGGACCAGTTGTTGTGCTTTCCCGAGCCGTTCACCCCGGTAAAGGGCTTCTCGTGCAGAAGGGCAACCAGGCCGTGGCGGGCGGCCACCCTTTTCAGGGTCTCCATGATGAGCTGGTTCCAGTCGCAGGCCACGTTGGAGGTGGTATAGACCGGGGCTATCTCGAACTGGTTCGGGGCGGCCTCGTTGTGCTGGGTCTTGGATGGGATCCCCAGTTTCCAGAGTTCGTAATTCAGTTCCCGCATGAAACCCGAGACCCGGTCCTTGATGTTGCCGAAGTAGTGGTCCTCCATCTCCTGGCCCTTGGGGGGCCTGGCCCCGAAGAGGGTCCGTCCCGTCAGCAGGAGGTCCAGCCGCCGGTCGTGGAGTTCCTTCTCCACCAGGAAATATTCCTGCTCCGGCCCCAGGGTCGTGATGACCCGGCTGGTGGTGGTGTTGCCCAGGGCCCGGAGGACCCGCAGGGCCTGTCTGTTCAGCGCCTCCATGGACCGGAGCAGGGGCACCTTTTTATCCAGGGCCTCGCCGTTGAAGGACACGAAGGCGGTGGGGATGTACAGGGTCACCCCGGTATTGTCTTCCTTCAAAAAGGCCGGGGAACTCACGTCCCAGGCGGTGTAG
>JAKQWJ010000211.1 GCA_029562045.1 Spirochaetota bacterium
CCCGGAGCAGGCTGCGGAACCAGGAGCTGGCGGCGGCCCGGCTGGAGGCGGTCCTGCTTGCGGCCCTGGAGATGCCGAAACCGCGGAAACGGTCCCGGCCGCCCCCTTCGGCGGGCCGGAACAGGCTGGCGGCCAAGAGACGGCTGGGACTCCTGAAGGATCTGCGCAGACCCCCCTCAGGCGACGCCTGAGGGGCCTTCGCGCCGCCTCAGGGACAACGCGAGCTTGACAATTCCCCGGGGCGCCCCCATAATGAAACCGTGATATATCTTTCACATATTAGTATCCGAGGGGGTGCCACATGAGGAAAATTGTCGCCACGGCCCTGGTCCTGGGCCTTCTGGCCGGGTCCTTCGTCTTCGCCGGAGGGGGGTCGGAAAAAGCGTCCGGGGACGTCAAAGAGGTGACCTACAAGCTGGCCCACAGCTACCAGCCCACCCACGCCTTTTCCAAGGGCGTCAAACGGCTCATCGACGTGGTGAAGCAGAAATCCAACGGCAAGTTCATCATCAACGAGTTCCCCGCGGCCCAGCTGGGCAGCGAAAAAGACATCACCGACGGGGCCGTGAACGGCGTCATCGAGATGGTGATCATCGGCCCGGGGGAGATCGGCAAGAGATACAAACCCGTCCTCATTTTCGAAGGGCCCTTCCTGTTCTCCGGTTACGAGCACGCCCAGAAGGTGCTGAAGGGGCCGGTGGGCCGGGATCTCTGGGACGGCTGCCTCAAGGCCACGGGCCTTCGGGAGCTGGCCACCCTGTACTACGGAACCCGGTATGTGACCGCCAAGAAGGCCATCCGCACCCCCGAGGACATGAAGGGAATGAAGCTCCGGGCGCCGGACATGCCCATGAGCGTCGCCAACGCCCGGGCCATGGGCGCCAACCCCACTCCCATGGCCCTGTCGGAAGTGTACCTGGCCCTGCAGCAGAACGTGGTGGACGGCCAGGAGAACCCCATCCCGACGATCTACACCCAGAAATTCTTCGAGGTCCAGAGCCACATCATCATGACGGGGCATGTCTTCCAGGTAACGCCCCTCTTCGTCGGCGACAAGAAGTTTCAGGCCCTGTCTCCGGAGTTCCGGAAGATCCTCACCGATTCGGTGGACCAGGTGGCCCCCACCATCGACAGGGAGATCATGGACGACGAGAAGAAGATGCTGGAAGAGATGAAGTCCCGGGGCATGCAGGTCATCCAGCCCGATGTGGCCGCCTTCGTCAAGGCCACCTCCTCGGTCTACAAGGACTTCGAAAGCAACTGGGGCCCCGACCTCTACAACAAAATCCAGGCCCTGCGGTAATCCGGCAACGCAGATTCCCGGCGCGGGAGGTTTCCCCTCCCGCGCCTTTTCCGTAGCGGAAGGGGTGTCATGAAATTGTTGAACAAACTGGAAGAGGGTTTCGTGATGGCCGGCTTCGCCGTCATGGGGCTCGTCCTGGCCCTGCAGATCTTCATGCGTTACGTGGTGAACCGCCCCCTGGTCTGGAGCGAGGAGTTCGCCCGGTATCTTTTCGTCTGGGTCACCTTCATCGGCGCCGGCTACGGGGTCCGGCATAAAATCCACATCAGCATGGAGGTGTTTTTCGTCCGTCTCCCGAAGGCCCTGAGAATCGGGGTGGCCATCGCCACCAACCTCCTGTCCATCGCCGTCTTCGCCTACCTCATTCCCTGGGGGATCCGGTTCATCGAGGATCAGAACGAGATCCTCTCCTCCGCCATGGGGATACCCATGAGCTGGGTTTTCGTTTCCGTCCCCATCGGCTGCCTCATCGTCTGTCTCCGACTGGCGGGGGACACCGTCCGGGTGGTGAGAACGAAAGGAGAAAACCTATGATCCTGCTGCTGGGCTCCTTCTTCCTTCTCCTCTGCGTCAAGGTCCCGGTGTCCTTTTCCCTGCTGGCCAGCTCGCTGTTCTATCTGGTGTCCAACGACATATCGCCCCTGGTGGCCATCCAGAGGATGGCCATGGGGATCGGCGACTCCTTCCCGCTGATGGCGGTGCCCTTCTTCATCCTGGCGGGGTCCATCATGAACACCGGCGGCATCACCACCCGGATCTTCGATTTCGCCGACAAGGTTGTGGGTCACATCACCGGCGGGCTGGGGCATGCCAACATTCTGGCCAGCATCATCTTCTCCGGCATGTCCGGGACCGCCATCGCCGACGCCGGGGGGCTGGGGGCCATCGAACTGAAGGCCATGAAGGACGCGGGCTATCCGGAGGACTTCAGTCTGGCCGTCACCGGCGCCAGTTCCACCATCGGACCCATCATCCCCCCCAGCGTGCCCGCGGTGGTCTTCGGGGTCATCGCCGGAGTCTCCATCGGCCGGCTCTTCATCGCCGGGGTCGTCCCGGGGCTGCTGATGGGGGCCGCCATGTCGGTCTTCGTCTATGTGCAGAGCAAGAGGCGGGGCTACCCCAAAAAAAAGAGGGCGAGCTTCCGGGAGCTGATGGACGCGACCCGCAAATCCTTCTTCGCCCTCCTCACCCCGGTGGTCATCATCGGGGGGATCCTCATCGGGGTCATCACCCCCACCGAGGCGGCCATCATCGCCGTGGTGTATTCGCTGGTCCTGAGCATCGCCTACGGGGAGTTCTCCCGGCAGGACATCGTCCGGGTGCTCCGGGAGACCGCCAACAGCACCGTCAGCGTCATGCTCATCGTGGGCTGCGCCTCCCTCTTCGGCTGGATCCTGGCCAGCGAGCAGATCCCCCAGAGGCTCTCCTCGTTCTTCCTGGCCACGCTGCCCAACAGGTATGTGGCCCTCCTGGTCATCAATATCCTGCTCCTCATCGCCGGGACCTTCATGGAAACCATCTCGGCCCTGACGATTCTGACCCCGGTGCTGATGCCGGTGGTGGAAGGCTTCGGCATCGACCCGGTCCACTTCGGGCTGATCATGATCCTGAACCTGATGATCGGACTGCTGACGCCGCCGGTGGGGATGGTTCTCTACGTGCTGGCGGGGGTCTCCAATGTGTCCTTCGAAAAGATCGCCAAGGCGGTCTGGCCCTATATCGTGGTATTGACTTTGGTCCTGTTCTTCCTTACCTATGTCCCACAGATTGTACTTTTTCTGCCGAACCTGCTCTTCGGGGCGGGCTAAAGGAGAGTGATTATGGCGCTGCAGGCGGATCGCAAGGCCCTTCTGGAAGGCCTGTCCGGAAAGTTCCGGAACACCATCATCGACACCCTGTTCAAGATCCAGACCGGCCATCCCGGCGGCTCCCTGTCCGCCGTGGAGATCGTGACCACCCTGTACTTCGAGAAGATGCGGGTGGACCCCAAAAATCCGAAGTGGCCCGACCGGGACCGCTTCGTTCTGGGCAAGGGGCACGCGGCCCCCATCCTCTATGTGGCCCTGGCGAAGAAGGGCTTCTTCCCTGAGAAGGACCTGGAAACCCTGCGGCAGCTGGGAAGCCATCTGCAGGGACACCCCTGCGCCAAAAAGACCCCGGGGGTGGAACTGTCCACCGGTCCCCTGGGTCTGGGGCTCTCCGCCGCCCAGGGGATGGCCCTGGGGGCGAGGATGGACGGCCGGGACTTCCGCACCTATGTCCTCCTGGGGGACGGGGAAATCCAGGAAGGCATCGTCTGGGAAGCGGCGATGTCGGCGGCCAAGTTCGGTCTGGACAATCTCACCGCCATTCTGGACTACAACAAGGTGCAGCTGGACGGCACCACCGACGAGATCATGCCGCTGGGGGACGTGAGGGCCAAGTGGGAATCCTTCGGCTGGCACGTCATCGAGATCGACGGCCACAAGGTGGAGGAGATCGCCGACGCCCTGGACAGGGCGAAGGCCGTGAAGGGCAGGCCCACGATCATCGTGGCCCGGACCGTCAAGGGCAAGGGCGTTTCATTCATGGAAGGAAAGAACACCTGGCATGGGAAACCCATCAGCCGGGAAGAATACGAAGCCGCCAAGGCGGAGCTGGGAGGAGGCAAATAATGGCCCGTGTGATGGGAAAAGCCATGCGCCAGGCCTACGGGGAAGCCCTCGTGGAACTGGGAAAAAAATACAAGGATCTCGTTGTTTTTGATGCCGATGTGGCCAGCTCCACCCGGACCATCATGTTCTCCCAGGCGCACCCCGACCGGTTTTTCAATGTGGGGATCGCGGAGATGAACATGGCCGCCATGGCGGCGGGGATATCCACCACCGGGAAGATCCCCTTCATCAACACCTTCGCCTGTTTCATGGTATTGAGATGCGCCGACCCGATCCGCAGCCTCATGGCCTACACCAACCTGAACGTCAAGATCGCCGGGGCCTACGCGGGACTCTCGGACTCCTACGACGGGGCGAGCCATCACGCCATCATGGACATCGCCTTCATGCGCAGCCTGCCCAACATGACGGTCCTGTCCCCCTGCGACGGGGGGGAGGCCGCCGCGGCCACGGAAGCGGCGATCCTGCATCAGGGGCCGGTGTATCTGCGGCTGCACCGCAATGAAACCCCGGTGCTGACCGATTATTCCCGGGAGCCTTTCCGGATCGGAAAGGGGAAGATCCTCCGGGACGGCAGGGATGTGAGCATCATCTCCACCGGTTACATGGTGCACAAGGCGCTGGACGCGGCGGAAGCCCTGGAAAAGGAGGGCATCTCCGCGGGGGTGGTGAACATGAGCACCATCAAGCCCCTGGACGAGGAACTGGTGCTGGAATGCGCCCGGAAGACGGGACGGATCGTCACCGCCGAGGAGCATTCCGTCCATGGAGGGCTCGGCGGGGCAGTGGCGGAGCTTCTGGCCCGCAAACACCCCGTGCCCATGGCCTTCGTGGGGGTGCAGGACACCTTCGCCGAATCCGGGGATTACGAGAAGCTGCTGGAAAAATATGGACTGACTCCGGGAGCCATCGCCGGGAAGGCCAGGGGCCTTGTCAGGGGAAAATGACGGAATGGCCCGCCGGCTCCGGTAAAGGACGATACCCCGTGCAGGCTCTGCAGGAGAAAGTGTACAGCCATCTCAAGGACAGGATCGTCAACTGCGAGATGCTGCCCGGGGCGGTGATTTCCGAGGAGATCCTGGCGGGGGAGTTCGGGACCTCCCGGACTCCCATCCGGGAGGCCCTCCTGCGTCTGCAGAAGGAGAACCTGGTGGTGATCTTTCCCCGCCAGGGGACCTTCGTTTCCCAGATTTCGCTGAAGGACATTCACGAGATCTATCAGATCAGGCTCTTCATGGAGCCCAAGGTGGCGCGGATAGCCTGCCGGAGCATGGACCCCCAGGTCCTGGAAGGCTTCCGCCGCCGATTCAGCGGTGGGGGCATGAACTCCTCCGCCCCTCTGGAGTGGTTCCGGCACGACCGGGAACTGCACGGTTACATCATCGAATGCGCCGGCAACCGCCATCTGAAGATGATCTACGGCTCCGTCATCGACCAGAACCAGCGGATGCGGATCCTGGCGGGGAGGCTCCCCCTGCGGATCAGCGACACCAACGAGGAGCACGCGAGCATCGTGGACGCCCTTCTGTCGAAGGATGAGGATCGGGTGGAAAAGGCTATGCAGGCCCATATACTGGCCTCCCGGGACGCGGTGCTCCGGATCGACGGCTTCGTCTACGAATAGGAGAGGGGACATGAGTATCGAAAAGGAACTGGAAGAACGAATCGCCCGGGAGCGGGCCGCCGAAACGGCCCTTTCGGACGAGGCCCTTCGGGACAGGATACGGAGGGGTGACGACCCCGGGGCCCGGGGGGTTTTAATGCACTTCACCGACCCCGCGGGCTTCGCCTCCCGGCTGGGCGGTGTCCTTGATTTCCTGGACCGGGAGATCGCCTCCGCGCCGCCCCGGACGAAGGTGGACATGCTGCGCTTTCTGACCTATCTGGCCCTGGATCTCTCTTCTTTCGTGCCGGAATGGCATCTTCTGAAAGGCCTCGCGGCCCGGGATGTGGCGGCGCAGGCGGCGGAGGTCCTGGGGCGGCTGGAGGCCCTGGAAGCCCGGGAGAAGGGGGCGGCGGAGGAGCTGCGCCGGTTTCTCCGGACCGAGGCTTTTTCCCGCTTCAAGGCCGAGGCCCTGTCGGACGAGGAGGCGGGCCGCCTGGCGGACAACCTGGCCGGCG
>JAKQWJ010000213.1 GCA_029562045.1 Spirochaetota bacterium
AACGGCGAGATGAAGGGCCGGATCATCGGGCGGGAGGGCCGGAACATCCGGACCCTGGAGACCCTCACCGGTGTGGACATCATCATCGACGACACCCCCGAGGCGGTGGTCATCTCCTGCTTCGATCCGGTGCGCAAGGAAGTGGCCAAAAGGGCCCTGGAGCGGCTCATCACCGACGGGAGGATCCACCCCGCCCGGATCGAAGAGGTGGTGCAGAAGATCACCAAGGAGATCACCCAGGTCATCTACGAGGAGGGGGAGAAGGTCCTGTTCGAACTGGGCCTGCACAACTTCTCCGCCGACGGCATCCGGGCCCTGGGGAGGCTGCACTTCCGGACCAGTTACGGGCAGAATGTGCTGTCCCACTCCAAGGAGGTGGCCATCCTGGCGGGCATGATCGCCGCGGAGGTGGGGGCCGACCGGGAAATCGCCAAGCGGGGGGCCCTGCTGCACGACATCGGCAAGGGCATCGAAAGCGAGAGCGACTCCACCCACGTGGAGCTGGGCATCGAACTGGCCCGGAAGATGGGGGAGGACCCGCGGGTCATCAACGCCATCGGCGCCCATCACGGGGATGTGGAGTTCATATGCCCCGAGGCGGTGATCGTCCAGATCGCCGATTCCATCTCCGCAGCCCGTCCCGGCGCCCGGAGGGAGACGCTGGACACCTACATCAAGCGTCTGGAAAACCTGGAGAAGATCGCCGAGAGTTTCGAGGGGGTGGAAAAGGCCTACGCCATCCAGGCGGGCCGGGAGCTGCGGATCATGGCCAACAACGAGCGGATCGGCGACGAGGCCGCCAAGGACCTGGCCAAGGGCATCGCCCGGAAAATCGAATCGGAACTGCGCTACCCCGGCAGGATCAAGGTGACCCTGATCCGGGAAACCCGCGTGGTGGAGTATGCCCGATAAGGGAAGCTTCACGGCCCTGATCCTGGGGGATGTGGTGGGAGCCTCAGGGTGCAGGGCCCTTTTTCTGCTCCTCCCGGGCCTGATCAAGGCCGAAGGGGCGGACCTGGTGGTGGTGAACGGCGAGAACGCCGCCGACGGTTTCGGGATCGACCCGGAGACCCTGGAGAAGTTCTACCCCGCCGGCGCCGACGTGGTGATCTCGGGAAACCATATCTGGCAGAAGAGGGAGATCTTCCCGCTCCTGGATTCCCGGGACACCCTGCTGCGGCCCCATAACTACCCGCCGGGGGCGCCGGGGCACGGTTTCTGCGTGGTGGAAAAACGGGGGCGGAAGGCGGCGGTGCTGAACCTCCAGGGGAGGGTTGCGATGACCAACCTTCTCTGCCCCCTGAGGACCGGCGCGGAGGCGCTGCGGCGGCTCCGGGGGGAGAGCCGGATCATCCTGGTGGATTTTCACGCCGAAGACCCGGAGGAAAAGGAGGCCCTGGCCCAGTATCTGGACGGCGAGGCCTCGGTGGTCTTCGGCACCCACACCCATGTGCAGACCGCCGACGAGAGGATCCTCCCCGGCGGCACCGCCTTCATCACCGACATCGGCATGACCGGCCCCCGGGACAGCGTCATCGGTTTCCGGTGGGACACCGCGGTGCAGAGGTCCCTGACCCAGATGCCCCTGAAAATGGAAGTGAGCGACGCCCCCGCGGACATCCAGGGTATCCGCGTCGAGATCGACGGTGAAACGGGGAAGGCCCGGTCCATCCGGCGGATCAAGGTGGAATCCCGGATATAGAGGCATGAAGACCCGCCGTTTCCGCCTGCTGGACCTCCTGGTTCGACGCTTCCCCGAAACGCCCCGGGAGCGGCTTCTGGCTTCGGTGCTCTGCGGCGATGTCCTGGTGGAGGGTGAGAAGGTCCGGGACCCCAGGCGTCCGGTAAGGGAGGGGGCAGGGATCGTTTTCGCCGCCGGCGGCTACGCGTCCCGGGGGGGGGAGAAGCTGGAGGGGGCGCTCCGGGCCTGGGAGGTGGAGACCGACGGCAGGGTGGCGCTGGACGCGGGCTCCTCCACCGGAGGCTTCACCGACTGCCTCCTGAAAAGGGGGGCCGCCCTGGTCCACGCGGTGGATTCCGGGCGCGGCCAGATGCGGGAGAGTCTGCGCCGGGACCCCCGGGTCCGGCTGCGGGAAGGCGCCAACATCATGGCGGTGGAACGTCTGGAGCCCGCCCCGGACTTCGCGGTCTGCGATCTTTCCTTCCGTTCCCTCCGGGGGGCGGCCCGGCACATCGCCGGCCTCACCCGGAGCGGCATCCTCTACGCCCTGGTGAAACCCCAGTTCGAATGGCGGGACCCTCCGGAGGAGTTCGACGGCGTCGTCCGGGACCCCGACGCCCTGACGGAGATTCTGACGGACCTGGCCGGCGCCCTGGCGGGAGAGGGGCTCGAGGTGAAGGATCTGGTGGAATCCCCCATCCCCGGCCGGGCGGGAAACCGGGAGTTTTTCTTTCTGCTGAAGGCCGGCAGGGCCGGCGGAGCAGGTGGAGCAGGCGAAGCAGGCGGAGCCGGTGGGGCCGGTGGGGCCGGTGAGGCTGGCGGAGCCTGCGGCGCCTGCGGAATCGGGGAAAAGATCCGCCGTCTCGTCCGGGGTTCGGCCTAGAGGGCCTCCCGGCTCAGGGGCTTTCCGATGTAGAGCCCCTCGGGGCTCAGATAATCCACCCGGGCGCCGTCGATGAGGATCTGGACCTCCCGCACCGTGGGGAACTCCGTGGCGGTGTAGACGATC
>JAKQWJ010000214.1 GCA_029562045.1 Spirochaetota bacterium
CAGTTCACCCTCTCCGGCCGCCTGTATGCCCTTCTGGGCGGCGGGGGCTGAACCGCCGCCGATGCGGTACGCGGCGGACCTGCACATCCATTCCTGTCTGAGTCCCTGCGGGGAACTGTCCATGTCGCCCCGGGAAATCGCCCGCCGGGCCCGGGCGGCGGGTCTGGACATGGCGGCGGTGACGGACCACAACAGCGCCCTGAACGCCCCGGCCTTCGCCGCCGCCTGCGCCGGGGAGGGAATAACCCCGGTCTTCGGCATCGAGGTGACCACCCGGGAAGAGGTCCATGTCCTGGCCCTCTTCGAGAAACCCGACGAGGCCCTGGAACTGGGCAGGATCATCTACGCCGCCCTGCCGCCCATCATGAACGACCCGGAGAAGTTCGGCGACCAGGTTTACGTCGATCTCGACGAGAACATCATCGGGGAGGTGGACAAGTTTCTGGTCTCCGCGGCGGACATATCCCTGGACGAACTGGCGGAGTACATCAGGGGGCTGAACGGACTTTTCATCCCCGCCCATGTGGACCGGCCCTCTTTCAGCCTCTCCAGCCAGCTGGGATTCATACCCCCCATGGCGTACTCGGCCCTGGAGGTCACCGCCATTCCCCCGTCGGTGGATACCGGGGCCTGCGTCCTGGTGGCCAATTCGGATGCCCATCACCCCGATGGAGTGGGGCGCCGCCGGACTTTTTTCTCCGCGCCCGACCTTGCGCCCGGAACAACGCCAGGGCGTGGGCCCGGGCCCAGGCCCGGTTTCGCCGATTACCGCCGCGCTCTGCTGGAGGGGCGGGTGAAGCCCGAGATACCCCGGAGATGACCGGCCCCGGGTCCGGAGCCCGGCTCCAGGAGGTGGGGCCACGGGGCAAAGGGCCGTCTGGTTGACGTCGGCCTGCCCCGGGACTACCATCAAACCAGCACGCATCAGGAGGATGGAATGATTTTTTCGATGGAAGGGCCGGACAACACCCGGGAGACCGCCCGGGCGGCGGTCTCCGCCGCAGTGGAGAAGAACATATCCCACATCGTCGTGGCATCCTGCACCGGCAGATCAGCACGGGTTCTGCGGGAAGAGGCGGTGAAGGCCGGATACGGGGGAAAGCTGGTCTGCGTCACCCATGCCTTCGGCTTCGCCGGGAAAGGAACCAACGAAATGCCCGACCCGGAGCGGAGGGATCTGGAAAACCTCGGTTTCCAGGTTTATACGGCCACCCATGTTCTCAGCGGCGCCGAAAGAGGTCTGAGCCGGGTGTTCCAGGGGGCCTACCCGGTGGAGATTCTGGCCCATGCGCTGCGGCTTTTCGGTCAGGGGGTCAAGGTCTGCGTCGAGGTTTCCGTGATGGCCCTGGACGGCGGGCTCCTTCCCTGCGGAACGCCCATCGTCGCCCTGGGGGGGACTAAGAGCGGTCTGGACACCGCGGTCCTCCTGTCGCCGTCCCACGCGGGCGCCCTTCTGGAGACCCGGATTCACCAGATCATCTGCAAACCCTTCTGATGATTCCCTCCGTCAGGGAACCCGGGATGGGGGCGCGCTCCGGGAGCCGGATGCCCGGGGTGGCGCCACCGGTTCGGGGGTGGCCCGCCAGGGCGCGGCTTTCGGGCTGGAGGATCTACCCGGTGGCGCCCCGGGGCTGCCCCCCCGGGGACTATTCCGGGATGGCCCGGGGACTGCTTCGGGCTGCCCCCTCGGGGACTTCTTCGGGGTTCCCCCCGGGGACTATTCCGGGGTGGCCAGGGGACTATTCCGGGATGGCCCCCGAACCGGACCGGAACGGGCCGCCGGGTGAAGAGGCGAGCCGCCGGGTGAAGATGAGCCGGTCGTCCCCGGGGCGGTAGAAGTCCCGGATCCGGGCCTCCACC
>JAKQWJ010000263.1 GCA_029562045.1 Spirochaetota bacterium
GGGGCGGGGAAGGGCTTCGAGCTGGAGGTGCGGGTTCTGAAGACCAAGTACCCCCAGGGGGGGGAGAAGATGCTCATCACCGCCGTCACCGGGCGGCAGGTCCCCTCCGGGGGGCTTCCCATGGATGTGGGGACAGTGGTCCAGAACGTGGGCTCCCTGCAGGCCATCGCCGAGGCCTTTCTGGAAGGAAAACCCCTCATCGACCGGAGCTTCACCGTCACTGGCGGGGCCTGCCGGAACCCGAAAAACCTCAGAACCCCCATCGGCACCGTGGTTTCCGAACTTGTGCCCCAGGTCTTCGATGTTTCCGAGGACCTGGCCCGGATCGTCTTCGGCGGGCCCATGATGGGGGTCAGCGTTCCCACCCTGGACATTCCGGTCCAGAAGAACACCTCCGGCGTCCTCCTGATGGACAGCCGGGAGGCGGTCTTCTTCGAGGAAGGGGACTGCATCCGCTGCGGCCGCTGCTTCAAGGCCTGCAGCTGCCGGCTCCCGCCGGCCCTGATGAACGAGGCCCTGCTGGCGGACGATTACGCCAAGGCCGACGCCCTGGGTCTTCTGGACTGCATCGAGTGCGGTGCCTGCTCCTATGTCTGCCCCGCCCGGGTCCGGCTGGTGCAGCGGTTCCGGGTAGGGAAGATCGGCCTTCGGGCCATCAAGGCCGACCAGGCCAAGAAGGAAGGAAAATAACATGGCCAAAAGCTACCTGCTTTCCTCGAGCCCCCATGTTTTCGAAAACATCGATGTGCGGCGGCTCATGCTGAACGTCATCCTGGCCCTCCTGCCCGCGGCGGCCTACGGCGTCTACCTCTTCGGGGTCCCCGCGGCGGTCCTGATCCTGACCTCGGTGGCCTCCTGCGTGATCCTGGAACTGCTGTTCCGACGCCTCACCGGCGCCAGGGACAATTACCGGGACCTCTCCGCGGTGGTCACCGGGCTCCTTCTGGCCCTTGTTCTTCCTCCCTCCACCCCTCCGTGGATGGTGGTCCTGGGCGCCCTGGCCTCCATCGTGGTGGCCAAGGAGTTCTTCGGCGGCCTGGGGCACAACCCCTTCAACCCCGCCCTCATCGGGCGGGCCATTCTGCTGATGAGCTTTCCCGCCGCCATCACCACCTGGCACCGGCCCTTCGAGGCCCTGACGGACGCCGCCACCACCGCGACGCCGCTGAACATCATCAAGCTGGGGGGAACCATGGCGGATGTGGCCGCCGGCATGGGACTCTCCTCCCCGTCGCAGGTCTACCTGGGTCTCTTTCTGGGGAACCGGGCGGGCTGCATCGGCGAGAGTTCCATCCTGCTGATCCTCGTGGGGGCGGCCTATCTGGTCATCACCGGGACCATCGGCCTTTCCGTGCCCCTGTCCCTTCTTGCCTCCACGGCGGGCCTCTCCGCCCTTCTGGGGATGGATCCTCTCTTCGGCCTCCTCTCCGGCGGTGTGGTCTTCGGAGCCTTCTTCATGGCCACCGACTACGTCACCACCCCCCTCCCCACGGCGGGCAAGATCGTCTTCGGCGTCGGCGCGGGGGTCATCCTGGTGCTGATCCGCCGCTTCGGCGGCTTCCCCGAGGGAGTCACCTACGGGATCCTGGTGATGAACGCCTTCACCCCCTTCCTGAACGACCTGATCTCCCGAAAATACGGCTTCGTCAAGGGAGGCGCGAAATGATCAGAAGCATGATCCGCCTCGGCGTCATTCTCGCCCTCTTCGCGGGCCTGGCCTGCGCGGGCCTGGCGGTGGTCTACAGCATCACCGGCCCGGTGATCGCCCAGCAGCAGCAGAAGGACCTGGAGGCGGCGCTGAAGGCCATCTTCCCCGACAGCGACGGGTTCTCCGACATCACCCCCGAGCTGGCCGGCCCGGACCCGAAAATCACGATACGGAACGGCTATGTCATGAAAAAGGGCGGCTCCACCATCGGGGCCGCCGTCAAGGCCATCGGGCCCAGCTACTCCGCCGGCGCGGTGGTCCTCACCGGCATCGGGACCGACGGAAAGGTGGTCCGGGCGGTGATTCTGGAACTGAACGACACCCCCGGCCTGGGGGCCAACGCGGCCAACCCGAACTACTTCGTGGACAAGCCCAACAAGATCACCTTCATGGGTCAGTTCGCCGGTAAAAGCCTGGGGGACCCCTTCACCGCCAAGGGGGACGTGCAGGCCATCACCGCCTCCACCATAACGACCCAGTCCATCGCCGCCATCGTCAAGGCCTCCGGGGCCGCGGCGAAGGCCTATCTCGACACCACAGGAGGTGCGAAGTGAGCCGCCGCCTTTCCGTTTTTCTCCAGGGACTGGTCATCGAAAACCCCCTGGCCGTCATCATGATCGGACTCTGCTCGGCCCTGGCGGTCACCACCTCGGTGGCCAACGGCATCGGTATGAGCCTGGCCATGACCTTCGTCATCGTGGCTTCGGAGCTGATCATCTCCCTCTTCCGCAAGCTGATCCCCGAATCCATCAGGATGCCCATCTTCATCATCGTCATCGCCGCCTTCACCACCATGGTGGACCTGGTGATGAAGGCCTACTTCCCGGAGCTGTCCAAGGCCATGGGGGTCTTCATTCCCCTCATCGTGGTGAACTGCATCATCATGGGCCGGGTGGAGGCCTTCGCCTCCAAGGAAGGGCCCCTGGACTCGACGCTGGACGCCCTGGGGATGGGCCTGGGCTACACCTGGGTCCTGGTGGGCATGGCGGTCGTCCGGGAGATCCTGGGCAACGGAACCCTTCTGGGCTTCCCGATCATGCCCGAGTCCTATCAGCCCATCCTGTTCTTCGTGCTTCCCCCCGGAGGCTTCCTGGTTTTCGCCCTCTTCATCTCCCTGAACCAGATACTGAAAAAGAAATGGCTCGAAAGCCCCCTGGGCTGCCCCGACCCGGAAGGAGGTAAATAGCCATGCCGGTGACTCTGAAAATTTTCATCGCCGCCCTGCTCATCAACAACATCATCCTGATGCGGTTCATCGGGCTCTGTCCCTACATCGGCATGACCACCGACGTGAAGCAGTCCATCGGGATGGGCTTCGCGGTGACCTTCGTGATGGTCATGGCCAGCACCGTGACCTGGAGTCTCTACTACTTCGTGCTGGTCCCCCTGGGGCTGGAGTTCCTGCAGATCCTGATCTTCATCCTGATCATCGCGTCGCTGGTCCAGCTGGTGGAGTTTTATCTGAAGAAGGCCGCTCCGGCCCTCTACATGTCCATGGGGATCTACCTTCCGCTGATAACCACCAACTGCGCGATCCTGGCGGTGACCTTCGACAACATCACCGGTGGCTACACCTTCATCCAGTCCATCGTCTACAGCGTCGGCGTGGCCCTGGGCTTCCTGCTGGCCATGCTGCTCCTGGCGGGGCTGCGGCGACGGGTCAGAACCTCGGCGATCCCCGCCTTCCTGCGGGGAAACCCCATTCTCTTCGTTCTGTCGAGCCTCATCGCGGTGTCCTTCATGGGCTTCGCCGGGCTCATCAAGTGAGGTAGCGTATGAGCATCATTCTGATAACACTGGCGGTTTCGGTCCTGCTGGCCTTCGTCCTGGGTCTGGGTCTGGGATTTTTCCGGGAGAAATTCCGGGTGGACCGGGACCCCATCATCGACCGGATCCGGGAAGTCCTCCCGGGGGCGAACTGCGGAGCCTGCGGCTATCCCGGCTGCGACGCCTACGCCGAGGCGGTGGGGCTGGAGGAGACCACCCCGGACAGATGCACCGTGGGAGGAAGCGCCGTGGCCAGGAGCCTGGCGGACATCCTGGGCATCGTCGTGTCCGCGGAGGACAAGGTGGCGGTGCTGATGTGCCAGGGCACCCGGGAACGGGCCCCGGAGAAGGGCCGCTACGTGGGGATCCGGACCTGCGCCGCCGCGAAGCTCTCCGCCGGGGGCACCAAACTCTGCGCCTGGGGCTGCTACGGCTTCGGGGACTGCGAAAGGGTCTGCCCCTTCGACGCCATCCATGTGGGCCCCGACGGGATCCCCCATGTGGACTATGACAAGTGCACCGGCTGCGGCAAGTGCATCGCCGCCTGCCCGCAGAAGATCCTGAGCCTCATCCCCCGGAACCGGGTGGGGGCCATCGCCCTCTGCTCCAATCGGAACGTCATCAAGGCCATGGTCCGGAAGACCTGCGCCGTGGGCTGCTTCAAGTGCGAGATCTGCGTCCGCAACTGTCCGGAGAAGGCCATCCGCATGGAGGACGGCCTCCCGGTGGTGGATTACGCCCTCTGCACCTCCTGCAACACCTGCGTGGAGAAATGCCCCACCAACGTGTTCAAGCTCTACGAGCGGGACGTCTTTCCCCTGGGGACAGCCGCCGGAAAGGCCGCGCCGCCGGCGGAGAAGGAGCCGGCCGAGGTGACATAAGCCGCAGGCCCCCTGCGCCGCCCGGTGGGCTGTCGGCGTCACCGACGTCATCCGCCGGCCGCGGGGGCCGCGTGATCGCGGGGGCCGCCCCGGCCGCTCCCAAGGCCGGCGCCTCTCTCACCACAGACGCCGCTTTTCCGCAGACGCCGCTCCCGCCGCCGGTCACGACTCGGGGCGGCTCCGGCCTCGCACGGGCGGACGCCTCGATGACCGAAAGGCGGGGGCTGGGCAACCGGGAAACGGAGGCGGGTCGGGACCCTCGCCTGCTCCCCTTGACTTATTTTTTCCTCCCCGCTATATTGCCCGTCAGCAAAGTTAACGACCGTTCGGTAACAACCGCAGGGGTAGAATGAACGCCGCGACTCTGACCGACCGCCAGAAAGAAATCATCTCCACGGCCTTCACCGAATGGGGAAGGATCAACTTCTCGCATATGAGCCTCAGCCCCATCGCCGAACGTCTGGGGCTGACCAAATCGGCCCTGTACCGTCATTTCCGGAACAAGGACGCTCTGGTGGCGGCGATGAAAGAGGTCTTCCTCCACGACTACGAGGGCATGCACGGGGATTTCCGCCGGGCGGCGGAGTGGCTGACAGGGGGCGCGGCGGGCGCCCGGGAGGCGGTCCGCCTTTTCGTTCGGGATCATTACCTTTTTTTCCTGAACCATCCCTACTACTACATTTTCTTCCTGGCCCGGATTCTGCGCCCGCCCATGCGGGACAGCGGGAGGAAAAACCGCATTCTGCAGGAACAGACGGGCCTCTTCCGCCGCCTCCTGGCCGCGGAGGGGCGGCATCCCGGGGACGAGGAGCTCTTCACCCGCCTCCATTTTCTGTACATCTCCAGCGTGCACGCCGCCGCCCGGGTCTTCATCGACTGCCGGACCGGTTACTCCCGGGTCCCGGATCTGTCGGAGGAGCGGTTCCGGAGGGAGGTGGACCGGGCGGCCCGTTTCTGCCTTCAGGGCTTCATGGGGGCCGGCGTTCCGGACGACCTGGATTACCGGGGGCTGGAAAACTCCTGCTCCGTGCCCCGGGAGGAGATGCCGCCTCCGGACAGGATCTTTTCCGCGGTGGAGGCGGTGGTCTCCCGGGAAGGGCTCCGGAACGCCTCGGTGGACAAGATAGCCGCCCAGGTCGGAGTCTCCAAGAGCAGCCTGTATTTTTACTTCAAGAACAAGGACGACCTTTTCCGCCGCATGCTGGAAAGGGAGAAGGAGTACGTGACCCGGATCTACGCGGACCGTTTCGAGCACCTCCCGGGTTTCGCCGAGAGGTCCTACTGCTGCATGGTCAAAACCGCCACCTACACCCGCAACAATCCGGCCCTGCTGACCTTTTTCGACTGGCTGCGGTTCCAGAACATCGCCCCGGCGGTGAAAGCTCCTGACCCCTCCCTGACCCGGGAGATGCATTCCTTCATTCTGACTGCCCGTGACCGGGGGGAAATCGACGGCGACGACGACGAGCTCATGAGCGTGGGTCCCCTGCTGTACGTGGCGGCTTTCCGGATCGTCATGGAAAACCCCGGTCTGGGCTGGGCCGAAACCGCCCGCCGCCTGCGGGTCTTTCACCGGCTCTGCCTGGGAGGCGTCTTCGTGAAAAATCTTTTTCCCCCGGAGGGAATATGAAAACTCTCGTCCCCGTTGCGGCGGCCCTTCTCCTCTTCGCCGCCGCCCCCTTTCTGCAGGCCCGGGAGCCCCTGGACCTGGATGTAGACACCGCCGTGGCCCTGGCCCTCCGGAGCAACCTGGGGATCGAGGCGGAACAGCTGAGTCTGGAGATGAAGCGCCTCCTGAAAGACACGGCCTACAATGTGTTCTACCCCCAGATCCTGGCGGGGGCGTCCCTCTCCCGAATGAACGAGGGCCCGTCGGCGGTTCCTATGCTGCTTCCCGGCCCATCCATCGGGTATTACACCCCGCCCCACACCTTCAGTCTGGGGACCAGCGTCTCCGCCACCCTGCCCCTGTCCATCAGCATGATCCACGGGATCCGGCTGGTGCGGCAGGATTACCAGGCGGGCCTCCTGGGTCTGGAGACGGCCCGAAAGAAGCTGGCCCTGGCGGTGAGAAAAAGTTTTTACAGCCTCCTTGTTCTGGAGGAGGCCATCGCCCTGGCGGAACAGAACCTGGCGGCGGCATCCACCCGGTACGACCAGGCCCGGGCCAACTACCGCGCCGGCCTGGTGGACGAGTACAGCCTGCTGGCGGCCCAGGTGGCCATGGAGAGCATCCGCCCTGCGGTGGAGGAGGCCCGGAACGGCCGCGGCACCGCCCTTTTGGCCTTCAAGATGGACCTGGGGCTGGATTACGACGGGGAGATCCGCCTCACCGGCTCGGTGGAGCCGGCGGTCCTCTCCCTGGACGCGAAGGCTCTCACCGCCCGGCGCCTGTCGGAGAACCCGGATGTCCTGGCCCTGGTCCTGGCGGGACAGATCGCCGAAGAGCGGGTCAGGCTGCAGAACTCCGCCCTCTACCCGAACCTGAGCCTGATGTACAGCATGGATCCTACTTTCGGCGGCGACCCCTTCGGCGACTCCTGGTTTTCCGGAGACTGGAGCCAGCGGACGGGGATGCTCCGGATCGGTCTTTCCCTGAGCCTGGATTCCCTGCTGCCGGATTCCAGGGCCAGGAACGAGATCCGCCGGGCGGAGATCGACAGGGAGACCATCCGGATCCGCCTCTCCCAGGCCCTCCGGGGGACGGAGCTGGAAGTCCGCCGGATCGTCATGAATCTGGACAAGTCGGCGAAGGCCATCCGGGCCCTGGAGTCCAATGTGCGGCTGGCGGACAAGGCCAACCGGATGGGACAGGAGGCCTACAGGGCGGGGCTCCGGGAGTACTCCCAGATTGAAACCACCGAGCTGGCGCTGCGGGAGGCCCGGCTCAATCTGCTCCGGGAAAAGTACAATTATCTTGCGGGCCTCCTGGACCTGGAATACACCCTGAACACCAGTCTCGAAAAAATGGAAGGAACAAAAAAATGAAACGAAACTGCGCCCGTCACCGGTGGCATGGAACTCTTCTCGCCGCAGGGGCGATGCTCCTCCTTCTGGGCGGCTGCAAAGGCGGAAAACCCGAGGCTCCCGGACCGGGCGGCCCCCCCCGCGTCCGGGGAGAGGCGGAGCAGGTCGTCTTCGCCGTCAACACCACCCGCTCGGTCCTGGGTCAGATAACCGACTACATCGAAGTCAACGGCGACGTGACCCCCCATTCCACGGTGGACCTCTACGCCGACATCGCCGGCAAGGTGGTGAGGCTTCCCATCAGCGTGGGCAGCCGGGTCTCCAAGGGAACCGTCATCGCCGAGGTGGACCCCTCCCGGCCCGGTTCGGTCTTCGTCGCCAGCCCGGTCCGCTCCTCCATCGACGGGACCGTCACCGACATACCGGTGAACGTGGGCACCACCGTGAGCCCCGCCGTTCCCGTCGCCCGGGTGGCCACCACCGACCAGGTCCGGGTGGTCACCCACGTGGCGGAGAGGTTCATCTCCCGAATCCGCCCCGGCCTGGCGGCGATCCTGGAGTTCGAGGCCTTTCCGGGGGAGAAGTTTCCCGCCCGGATCTCCGAGGTGAGCCCCACGGTGGATCCCCAGACCCGGATGCTGGAGCTGAAGATCGACTTCCCCCGGCGGGATCCCCGGGTCAAGGCGGGAATGTTCGCCGCCATCAAGCTCATCACCGAGATGAAGGAGGGGATCGTCAAAATTCCCGCGGACTGCATCATCCGCCGCTTCGGTCAGACCTTCGTCTTCGTGGTGAAACCGGATCCCGGGAACGCCTCGGGCCGGGTGGTGGAACGGCGGCAGGTGACCCCGGGAATCCTCATCGACGACAAGCTGGAGATCGCCGGGGGGCTGGAACCTGGCGAAGAGCTGGTCATCCAGGGGCAGACCCTGCTGGAGGACGGTTCGGCGGTCAAGGTGGTGGGGGAAGTCCCTCCCCTTCCCTCGGTGGACAGGCTCGATTAGGAGGCCATTATGGTAGCGAAGAGCGCGGTCAAGCGCCCCACCACGGTCCTCATCATCTTTGTCCTCACCGTGGGCTTCGGGCTGTACTCCATCTCCGACCTGGCCATCGACCTGTACCCGGAGATCTCCCCGCCGGTCCTGCTTCTGTTCACCAACTACCCCGGGGCGGGCCCGGAAGAGATCGAGGAGACCGTCACCCGGCCGCTGGAGGGGGCGCTGAGCAACGTGTCCAACATCGAAAAAATAACCAGCGTCTCCTCCGAAGGGTCAAGCCAGATAATGCTGCAGTTCACCTGGGGCACCAACATGGACGAGGCCCCCAGCGAGGTCCGGGACAAGCTGGAGTTCGTCAAGGACTACCTTCCCGCCCAGGCGACGACGCCGCAGATTTTCAAGTTCGACCCCGCGATGATCCCCATCCTGCAGCTCATGGTCACGGGGAACCGGAGCCCCGAGGAGCTGAAGGAGGTGGCCGAGAACATCATCCAGCCCCGGATCGAGCAGGTGGAGGGGGTTTCGCTGACCTCCGTCAGCGGCGGCCGGAACAGGACCATCATGGTGGAGATCCCCCAGAACCGCCTGGAGGCCTACAACCTGACTCTTACCCAGGTGTCCGCCATGCTCCGGGGCCAGAACCTGCAGGTCAGCGCCGGAAGCATCGAGGAGGGCTCCCGGAACTATCTGGTCCGCACCAGCGGCGAGTACCGGAGTCTGGACGAGATCCGCAACACCGTGGTGGCCTACAAGGGCTCGGCGGCCGGCCTGATGAACCCCTCCGCCCATGCGGGCCTGGCCATCCGTCTGCGGGACATCGCCAATGTCTACGACGGTTTCCGCCGGGAGGACAGCCGGGTCTTCATCAACGGCAAACCCGGCATCTATGTCATCGTGCAGAAGCAGAGCGGAACCAATTCGGTCCGCACCGCCGACCGGGTCATGGCCCGGCTGCCCAAGATCAACCAGGAGATACCGGTGGGGATGCGCGTGGAGGTGATGTACGACACCACCAAGATCATCCGGGACTCCCTGGCCCAGGTCTCCTCGTCGGCAATTTCCGGGGCCGTCCTGGCGGTGGTGATCCTCTTCGTCTTTCTCCGGAGCCTGAAGTCCACCCTCATCATCGGCATATCCATCCCCGTTTCCATCGTGGTCACCATGATGCTGATGTACTTCGCCGGCCTCACCCTGAACCTGATGACCCTGACGGGACTGGCCCTGGGGGTGGGGATGCTGGTGGACAACTCCATCGTCATTCTGGAAAACATCTACCGCTACCGGGAGAAGGGGGCCAAGCTCACCGCCGCCTCCATCCTGGGGACCCAGGAGATGGTCACCGCCGTAACGGCATCGACCCTGACCACCATCGTGGTTTTCGCCCCCGTGGCCATTCTGAAGAGCCAGCTGGGCATGATCGGGGAGATGCTCTCCAGCCTCTCCTTCACCATCGTCATCTCCCTCACCGCGTCGCTGGTGACGGCCATATTCCTGGTTCCTGCTTTGACCAGCCGCTACCTCCCCCTGTCGTCCCGCAAGGAGGAGCCCCTGACGGGGGTCCTGAAAAGCCTGGACGACCGGATGGCCCGGTTCTTCGACGGGCTGGACAACCTGTACAAGAAGTCCCTCCGCCTGGTTCTGCGGCATCGCCTGGCCACCGTCCTGGGGATAATCGCGGTTTTCATCGGCAGCCTCTTTCTCATCCCCCTCACCGGTTTCGAGTTCATGCCCAACATGCAGGACGACATGGTGATGGTCAACGTGGAGCTCCCCATCGGGACGAAGCTGGACATCACCGAATCGCTGCTGAAGAGGCTGGAGCTGGTGGTGAAAAACGACGTGAAGGGCTACAGGGACATCGTCGTCACCGCCGGAACCCGATCCTTCTTCGGTTTCCTGGGAGGCAACCAGACCCACAAGGGGAGTCTGACGGTGATGCTCCCCCCCTACGCCCGGAGGATCGACACCTCCGACACCGTCAAGGCCAAGCTCCGGGCACGGTTCAACGATTTCCCGTCGGCGGTGTTTTCCTTCAGCCAGGGGGGCGGCCCCCGGGGCAACCCCACGCCCATCGACATCCTGGTGAAATCCGACGACCTGTCCCGGAGCAAGGAGGTGGCGGAGAAGATCCGCCTCCTTCTGAAAGATAACATTCCGGAGGTCACCGAACCCACGGTGGACCTGAAGGACGGCCTGCCCCAGGTGGAGATCGTCATCAACCGGGACCGGGCCTATGACTTAGGTCTGAACATCGCCTCCATCGGCGCGGAGATCCGGGCCAACATCGACGGCATCGAGTCGTCGAAGTACCGGGAAAAGGGTTCGGAGTACGACATCGTCGTCATCCTGGACCCCCGGGACCGGGACTCCATCCCTGACCTGAACAAGCTCTTCGTCATGAACCCCCAGGGACGGAGGATCCCCCTGGCGGGTTTCGCCGGCCTGGAAAGGACCACCGGCCCGGTGAACATCAACCGGGAAAACCAGACCCGGGTCATCCATGTCACCGCCGGAGTGGTGCCGAAAACCGACCTCAGCAAAACCGAAGCCAGGATCCGCGCTCTCATCGCCCGGGAGATCCCCGCCGACGATTCCTACACCATCGAGTTCTCCGGGGATTACGCCGATCTCATGAAGTACGGAAGCAAGCTGATCATCATCCTGATCATCTCGGTGGCCCTGGTCTTCGGGGTCATGGCGAGCCAGTTCGAATCCTTCCTGGATCCTTTCATCATCCTGTTCACCATTCCGCTGACCCTGATCGGGGTCATCCTGATCCACGTGATGACCCATACCAACTTCAGCACCTTCACCGCCGTGGGGATCGTGACTCTGGCGGGGGTGGTGGTTAACAACGGCATCGTTCTGGTGGACTACACCAATCTCCTGCGAAAAAGAGGCCTGCCCATCCGAACGGCCTGCGTCGAAGCCGGCGGCAACCGGCTCCGCCCCATCCTGATGACCACCCTGACCACCATCCTGGGACTTCTCCCCATCGCGGTGGTGGAAAGCGAGGGGGCGGATCTGGTTAAGCCCATCAGCATGACCCTGCTGGGAGGGCTGTCCGTCAGCTCCTTCTTCACCCTGTTCCTGGTCCCGGTGATCTATTCCTTCTTCAACGAGATCTCGGAAAAACGGGAGGTCCGCCGGGAAGCGAAACGGCAGCGGATCCGGGAGGCCCGACGGATCACCATGGGCCCGGCGGAGCAGAGCGCCGGAGGAGGCGAGATATGAAAAAACTGGAAATCATCGCGAACCAGTCCGTGGAAGAGGACCTGTTCGAGCTGTTGCGGAACCGGAAGGTGGGAAGCCGCTACACCAAGATACCGGCGGTCCACGGGGCCGGAGACTCGAACCCCAAGCAGGGGGACGGGGTCTGGCCGGAGGAGAACTTCCTGCTGATCCTCTACTGTGACGAGGTCGAGGCCGCGGCGGTCCGGGACGCGCTGCGGGAGCTGAAAAGCTACTTCCCCCGGGAGGGGATACGGCTCTTTGAGCTGGACGCTACCCAGACCGTCTAGGGGAGAGCTCCTGGCCCCCGCGGGGGACCTGACCGCCGGGCTTTTGGCCCTGGAAAGCGGCGCCGACGCCCTGTATCTGGGCCTGTCGGAGTTTTCCGCCCGCCGGGCGGCCCGGAACTTTTCCCTTCGGGACTTCGCCCGGATCAAGGCGGCGGCGGAAAAAGCCGGGGCCCGGGTCTACGCGGCCATGAACATCCTTCTCCGGGACGGGGAGCCGGCCCGGGCGGCGGGGATTCTCCTGGATCTGAAGGCCCTGGGGGTGGACGGCATTATCGTTCAGGACCTGGGGCTCCTGGCCGTTTTACGGGAACATTTTCCCGACCTGTCCGTCCACGCCTCCACCCAGATGGGGGTCCACAATTCCGCCGGAGTGGAAGTCCTGAAGCGCCTGGGGGCGCGCCGGGTCGTCCTGTCCCGGGAGCTTTCCTTTCAGGAGATCCGCCGCATCCGGGACGACCACCCGGACATGGAGCTGGAAGTCTTCATCCACGGGGCCCTGTGCTACTCCTTCTCGGGGCTCTGCCTGGCCTCGGGCCTGATGCTGGGACGGTCCGGGAACCGGGGGGACTGCGCCCAGATCTGCCGCACCTGGTTTCAGGCTCACCCGGACGAGGGAGCTGCCGGGGGCGCCGCAGCAGAAGGTTTTCGGCAGAGGGGATACTTTTTCTCCTGCAACGACCTGGCGGCCCGGGATGACCTGCTGCGGCTCCGGGATCTGGGGGTGGCGGCCTTCAAGATCGAGGGTCGGATGAAGCCCCCCGCCTGGGTGGCCGCCGTCACCGCCTACTACCGGGCCGTTCTGGACGGGACGGACCCCCGGGACGCGGAGGAACACGTCCGCCGGGCCCAGGTCCTCTTCTCCCGGCGGCCCACCCGGGGCCATCTTCCCGGGGTGGAAAGCGAGGGCCTTCTTTCCCCCGACTACCCGGGCCACCGGGGGCTTCCCGCGGGCAGGGTTGCGGAGCTTCGCCGGGGGGTCCGGCCGGGCCTGGTGGTGAAGCTGACCCAGGACCTGGCGGTTCGGGACGCTCTTCTTTACTTCGCCGAACCCGGGGCGGGAGGACTCCGCCGGGAAGAACCGGGGGGCGGAGACAGGAGCCCCCGGGAGCCGGTCCGTTTCTCCGTGGAAGGCCTGGAGACCCGGACGGGAAAAACCTCCTTCGCCCGGGCGGGGGAGGAGGTGTTCATCCCCCGGGTCCTGCCTTCTCCGCCGGGGGCCCCCGGAGACCTGCTTCCCCCGCCGGGGACGGAGCTTTTCAAGATCGCTCTCCACGATTCCCGAACCCCGGAACCCGGGGGAAGCCTGGCGGAGAAAAAAATCCCCCTGGATCTCCAGGTCCGCCTCCTCCCCGACGGGGTGATCCTTTCCGTTTCCCCGGAGCCCTGGATCCCCCGGGGTCTTCAGGAATTCTTTCCCGCCGCGCCGGAGCCGGGCAGGGTTTCCCGGCCCTTCCTGGAAATGGTCAGGGAACGCCTCTCCCCTCCCGGAGATTCCCTCTTCTCCCTGGGGAACTTCCACGGAATCAACGACACGGGATTCCCGTCGGACGGTATTTACCTGAATCCCTCCCGGCTGAAGGAGATGCGCCGGTCATTCTACCGGCTGGTGGATGAGGCCCGGGAGGAGGCCCGAAAAGAACTGGCCGCGGCGGTCCTGGCAAAGGCGGGGCTTTCGGAGCCCCCTGGGGCGGAGCCTCCCGGGGGACGGAGGACAGGCCGCGCCGGAGAGGTCCCGCCGCCGCTGCCGCCTT
>JAKQWJ010000267.1 GCA_029562045.1 Spirochaetota bacterium
GCTGGGGGACCACTTCGGTTTCGCCCGCCACGGTGGCGATGACCGCCGGGTTCCCGCCGTCATAGGTGACATGCTTGTATTCGATGCCGGTGTACTTCCGGAGGATCTCCATGGCGATGTGGCCCGCGGAGCTCTGTCCGGCGGTGGCGGTGGGGATCTGTCCCGGTTTGGCCTTGTAGGCCGCCAGAAGATCGTCGAAGGTCTTGTAGGGGGTGTTGGGGTTGACGGCGAAGAGGGCGACGTTGGCGACGCTTAGGTAGATGTCCCAGTCCTTCCGGATGTCGGTGTCCAGCATCCCCAGGGTCTTGTAGACCGCCACGTCCACGGAGGCTCCGGAAGCCCAGGTGTAGCCGTCCTTGGGGGAGTCCATGACCGTCTTGGTCCCCACCGAGCCGGAGGCCCCGGGCTGGTTGACGATGACGATCTTCTGTCCCAGGTAGGGTTCCAGTTCTCCGGCGGTCACCCGGGTGACCTGGTCGGTGGAGCCGCCGGCGCCCCAGGGAACGATGACGGTGATGGGCTTGGACGGTTTCCATTTCCCGCTCGCGGCTTCGGTCTTCCCGCCGGCGGAAAGACCCGCAGCGACAAGAACCAGCAGGGCCGCAAGGAAAAGAAAAGCTTTCATTCCTTTTTTCATTTCGGAACTCCTCGATATAATAGATAGTCTAGGAGTATATGAGGATCGGGAAAGAGCTGTCAAGCCAAAAAAACGGGTCAGGCTTTCAGCGGCCGGGGCGCGCGGAAGAAGGAGCGGGGTCCGCCCCGGGACAGAACCCGGTGTATCAGGTCCGCGTTTTCCAGGATTTTTTCCTCCCCCATGGCGATCTGCTCCCTCTTGCGGCCGAAATCGAACTCGGAACTCCGGGCGGGGAGGACGATTTCCAGGTCCGGGATGTCCCGTTCCGGAACGATGCCCCGGTCGTGGCTCGCCGCCGCCAGGGCCCGGAAGAAAACGGTGATTCCGTTGGGGATCTCGTCGGGACTGATGGGGGTGAAGGGGCTGCAGTTGACGGCGATAACCCTCCGGATGCCCCTCTCCCGGGGGATCCATACGGGAAGGTTGTTCAGGATTCCCCCGTCGGCCAGCAGCATGCCGTTTCTCTCCACCGGAGCGAAGAGGCCGGGAACGGACATGGAGGGCCGGATCCCGTCCGCCAGAAGCCCCGAATCCATGACCACCTCCCGTCCGGTGAGGAGGTCCACGGCGTTGCAGAGGAAACGGGGCCGGGACTGCTCGAAGGTCCGTCCCCGGGTGAGTTCCAGCAGGGCCCGGTGTATCCGGCGGCCCGAGGCGACTCCCCGGCTCCCCACCAGGCTGGAGAGGGCTTCCTGGGCCTGCAGAAAGCGGAAGAAGGCCCCGTCGCCCAGGCGGTAGGTGACGCTCTCCAGGTAGAATTTCAGTTCGAACGTGTGCAGGATGAAATCTTCCAGTTCGCCGGCGCTCACCCCGGAAGCGTAGATCCCCCCCATCACTGCCCCGATGGAGCAGCCCACCAGCATGTCCGGGTGGAGGTCCAGCTTCTCCAGGGCCTTGAAGACCCCGGCGTAGGCGATGCCCCGGCCGCCGCCGCCGGAGAGGACCAGGGCCCATTTTTTCATCCCTCCGCCCCTTCTCCGGGCTCCCCCCGGCTCACCCGGCCCATCAGGAAAAAGGCCGCCAGCATGCAGAGGGCCCCGAAGGCGAAGATGGAGCGGAATCCGGTGAAATCGATCAGGCCTCCCGTCACCGGGGGCGACAGGATCGCCGCGGTCTGGGAGAAGGTGTAGTACAGTCCCGTATACATCCCCATGGTCCCGTAGGAGGCCATCTGCCAGAGCATGGGGAAGGAGTTGGTGATGATGGCCACCCAGAAGGCGCCGAACACGAAAAGAAGCCCCCAAAACGAGGCCAGCCCCGCCGTGGTCCCCCAACGGAGGGCTCCGGCCATGGGCTGGTGAAGGAAGAGGAGGAGGCAGAGCAGGCTCACCGTCAGAAGGGATGCCCGGATGGTCCTCCTGCGGCCGAAGCGGTGGCCCGCCAGGCCCGAAGGAATGGCGAACAGGGCGTAGGCGACGGCGAACATACCCGGGGACAGACCCGCCGTGCCCTCGGAAACGCCGATGATGTCCCGGGTGTAGAGGGTCAGAAAGGGGAGTATGCCCTGATAGCCGAAGAACCAGAACAGAAGGGCCAGCAGGATGAACAGGGCGCTCCGGTCCCGGGACGAGAAGACCGTCTTCAGCGAATCGAAAAAAGGCGTCCGTTCCCGGTCCGGGGCGTCGGTGGTCCTCTCCTTCACCCGGAGGAACAGCAGCAGGGTCGCCCCGGCCACCAGAAAGCCGGAAATCAGGAAGGGCAGCTTCCGGGCGGTGTTTCCGATGAGGGGCAGCGTCACCCGAAGGTCCATCAGCTTCGACAGGCCGATGGTCCCCACGATGGCGGCGATGCCCCCCATGGTGTTGATGACTCCGTTGGCCTCGCTGCGGTATTCCCCCGGAATGGTGTCCGGCATCAGGGCCACCACGGGACCCCGGGCGGCCTGTTTGAAGACGTTGAGAAAGAAGAGCGCCGCGATGAGCAGGCTCAGGGACCTCAGGGCGGAGAAGGGCAGAAGGGCGAAGAGGATCGCCGTGGGCGGCAGGGTCGCCAGAATCCAGGGCATCCGCCGGCCGAAGCGGGTGCGGGTCCCGTCGGACAGGGCGGAGACGACGGGGATCAGAAAAACGGCGAAAATATTGTCCAGGGTCATGATGGAACCGATCAGACCCTTCGACGCGATGTAGTCCCCCAGGAAGATGGGGACATAGGAATCGTAGAGGGGGTCCATCAGGCCCATGGTGAAGAAACCCAGCCCGATGAGGAAGGTGGTTCCGTAATAATCGGCGAATCCGGATCTTTTTTCGGTCATGGGCCACTAGACCACGGGCGGCCGTTGCTGTCAAGTTTCATCCCGGGGTTCGGGTCTTCGCCGCAGCCCTGGCGGCCGCCCG
>JAKQWJ010000268.1 GCA_029562045.1 Spirochaetota bacterium
TGTAGCCGCAGACGTCGCAGATGTATTTCTTCATGATCCTCTCCTGGATAAAATTTTGATCAGCCTTTCCACAGACCGTGGATGTTGCAGTACTCCCGGGCCGAAACGGTCTTTGCGGAGGTGCAGAATTCCGCCACCGGCTGGTCTCCGGGTTTCAGGAATTTCCTGTGCGATACGCCGTCGGCCCTCAGTTCGATCCATTCGATGTAATGGTTCTCCACCATGGGGTGCAGGGTGGAGCCGACGGTGACCTTGTACCCGTTGGGGGTTTTTTCGATCATGGGGACATGTTTCTCCGTGGTCTTGTCCGCCGTCTTCTCCTCGAAGAGCTTCATCGGCTCCCCGCAGCAGATCAGCTCGCCCGCCCCGGGGTGCAGCATCTCGACGATGTTCCCGCAGATGTCGCACTTGTAGACTTCCGCCTTCTTCGTCATGCCATTCCTCCTTTGGACTACCAGTTCTCTCCCAGAATTTCAAAATAGGACTGCTCATGGGCGCAGGCGGGGCAGATCTTCGGGGCCTCCAGGCCGTCGTGAAGGTAACCGCAGTTGGTGCAGCGCCAGACGGTCTTGACGTCCCTTTTGAAGACCCGGTTTTTCTCGATGTTGGCCCGCAGATCGTTGTACCTTTTTTCATGCTGTTTCTCCGCCACCGAAACCGCCTCGAAAACCGTGGCTATGGCGTCGAACCCTTCCTGCCGGGCGACCTTGGCGAAACCGGGGTACATGTCGCTCCACTCATGGTGCTCCCCCATGGCGGCGGCTTTCAGGTTTTCCTGGGTCGTCCCGATGATCCCCGCGGGAAAGGTCCCGGAGATTTCCAGGTCTCCCCCTTCCAGGAATTTGAAAAATCTCTCCCCATGCTCTTTTTCCTGCGCGGCGGTCTCTTCGAATATCTTGGAAATCTGGACGTACCCTTCCTTCTTGGCCTTGGAGGCGAAGAAAGTGTACCGGTTCCGCGCCTGGGATTCCCCCGCGAACGCTATGAGAAGGTTTTTTTCCGTTTGCGTTCCTTTCAGACTTTTCATGCATATCTCCTTGGAATTGTAAAATTTCAGCGTATATTATGACAGAGTTTGCCGGGAATTTCCATACAAATTTTCATCCATTGCGGCCCGGGGGCGGATCCCCAGACGGCAGAGGGAGAAGTCGAACCGCACCGGGTCCCGGGGATCCAGAAGCCGGAGCGACCGGGTCGTATCCAGGGCCGCGGCGATGTCCGCCGAACGGCGCCGGGTCAGGCCCAGCCGCAGGGCCAGAGAGTGCATGTGGGTATCCAGAGGAACCACCAGTTTTTCCGGAGGCGCCGCCGTCCAGCCGCCGGGATCCACCGAGTCCCGGCGCACCATCCAGCGCAGGAAGAGATGGAGCCTCTTCGCGGCGCTGCCCCGGCGGGGGTCGCAGAGAAGGATTCCGAAATCCCCGGGCGCCCGTCTCCGGATTTCATCGGCGAAAAACCCCAGGGCGGGCATCACCGTCTCGTGGGAGGCGTCCATCCCGGCGGCGAACAGGTTTTCCAGGGACCCGTAATCCAGGACCGCCCGGCGCAGGGCCATGAGGAAATTGGCCCCCTGGTGGGGGCCGAAGAAGCGGTAGCGGAACCCCGCGAAACCCCGCCGGATATCCTCCGGGGAAAGCGACACCAGGCCCTCCCGGGGCCGGGGGCCCAGAAGGGCCAGAACCTCCGCGGCGGCCCGGAGGATACCCCCCACCCTGCCCAGGGCGAAGGAGGAGGCCACCAGGGCGGCTATCTCCCGGTCCTCCACCCTCTCCCAGGGGAGGACCAGTTCCAGAGGGTCCGGCGGAATGAACTCCGGGCGGTGGTATTTCCCGTAAACCCGGAAAATGAAGTCCCGCACCCCCGGCGGCATGCCGGAAGCGGCCCCGCCGTCCCGCGGGACTCCCGCGCCTTCTCCCCGGCGCCCGCCTTCTCCCCGGGCCCCGCCGTCCCGCGGGACTCCCCCGCCTTCTCCCCGGCCCCCGGCGCCCGCTCCGTCCCTCCGCGGCGGGGGCCTACTCATCCCTCTCCCGCCCGATATAGATCAGCGGAAGCCCCAGGATGGTGGCTCCGAACTTCACCAGCACGTTGACCAGGAAGATGTCCCGGACCGCCTCCCAGGGCAGGGCGAAAGCGAAGGCTCCCAGAGAGAAGAGAAGACTGTCCAGCGGGAGGCTGACGGAATTGCTGACCAGAACCCGGAGCCATTTATGAGCCCGGGTCACCCGGTGGACGAACCAGTCGTAGACCTCCGTATCCACCAGCTCGCCCGCCAGTTCGGCGACGATGGAGGCCAGGACGATTCTCCATACGGGGAAAAAAATCGCATGGAACTCCGCGCCCCTCCCCCAAGCGGGGTCCTCGGGCGCCCAGGCCGCCAGCAGAAGATAGGCCGCCATGACCAGGTTCACCGCCCCGGCGGTGAACACCACCGCCCGGGCCGTCTTTTTTCCCAGGGTTTTATGCACCACGTCCCGGAGGGTGAAGGTGAAGGGGTAGATGAAGGTGCCCATGTCCACCGACAGCCCCGCCACCAGGCCGATCTTCAGACTCGCCACATCGGCCAGCATCTGGGCGGCGATGTACAGGGAAACGACGACGGCCCCCGCCACCGGGACGGCCTTCTGCTCCGTTTCTGCCGGCAATGAGATACTCCCGTGCAACGGATTATTTACGGCCCGTCCGGGCGGGCCCCCGGGGACATCCTATCAGCCGGCGCCGGCCATGTCCAGCGCCAGGGCCGCCAGGGCTTCCCGCAGCGCCCCGTGTTCCGCGGCGACGGCGGACAGGGCCGGTTCCGCCCCGGCGGCGTCTTTTTCTTTCGCCGCCGCCTCCAGGCCCGCCGCCGCGTCCCCCAGCCGTTTCGCCGACAGGTTCCAGGCTCCCCCCTTGATTCCGTGGGCTTCCAGCTGCAGGCTGCTCCAGTCCCGGGCGTCCAGGGCCCGGCGCATGGAAAGAAGCTGGGCGCCGGTTTTTTCCGCGAAGGTCCGAAGGACGCGCCGGAGCACATCCATCTTTCCCATGAAGGTCCCCAGGGCGTCGTCGAGATCGAAGACCGCCGCCCGGTTCACAGTCCCGTCCTCATCTCCGGACCCAGACCCGTTCCCGGACCTGGCTCCGTCATCGCCCCCGTCCCCGGCCTCGTTCCCGAACCCGGCTCCATCAGCGCCCCCGTTCCGGGCCCCGCCCCCGGTCCCGTCACCGGTCCCGTCACCACCCCCGACCCGGGCCTCAGCCCGGGCCTCAGCCCGGGCTGAGGCCCGGGGCCCCTCCACCGGCGCGGGCGTCGGACCCTCCACTCCGCCGTCGGGAAGCTTTGCCGCGTCTTCCGGCCCCGTGTCCCGGAGGGAGGGCGTCAGATCCGCCCCGGAGGATCCCGGAAGCCATTTGTCCAGAATCGGCGCCAGGTCCCGGCTCTTGAAGGGTTTGGTGAGGAAATCGTTCATTCCCGCGGCGATGCATTTCTCCCGTTCCCCCGCCAGAACGTTGGCGGTGACCGCGATGATGGGAAGGGTGGCGCCGGATTTTCTGATCCCGCCGGCGGCTTCGTAGCCGTTCATCTCCGGCATCTGGACATCCATGAAAACCAGGTCAGGCTTCTCCCGGGCCACCATGTCCATCGCCTCCCGGCCGTTGCCCGCCAGAAGCACCCGGTGCCCCATCTTTTCCAGGATGGTCTTGAAAAGGGTCTGATTCACCGGGTGGTCCTCGGCGATCAGGATGCGCCGGACTTCCCGGACCCTGACGGCATCGGATATCTCTTTCGTGTCCCGCCCCGTCGCCCGCTCCGTCCCGTCGCCGGACAGGGTCCCCAGAAGGACATCCGCCAGTTCGTCCTTTTTGACCGGTTTGTTCAGATACCCCGCAAACCAGCCCAGCAGTTTCATCTTCGCCTCGGAGCCGCTGCCCAGGGGACTCATCAGAAAAAGAAGAGTCTCCCGGATCGCCGGGTCGTTCTTCACCTCGCTGGCCAGACGCCAGCCGTCCATGCCCGGCAGATGAAGATCCACCAGCGCCAGGCCGTAGGGGTCCCGCGCTTCGGCGGCCGCGGCGAGCATGGAGAGAGCCTCCGCCCCGGATCGGGCGGAATCGACCCGGGAGAACCATTCCGACAGATAGGCCCCGATGACCCCGGACGCGATCTCGTTGTCTTCCACCAGAAGAACCCGCCGTCCGGCCACGGACTCCTCCACCACCGGCTCCACCATCTCCTCCCGATCCGACACGATCTCCAGCGGGATGGTGAACCAGAAGCGCGACCCCTTTCCCGCCTGGGACTCCACATCGATGATGCCGTTCATCAGCTGGACGAAGCTCTTGGAGATGGACAGCCCCAGGCCCGTGCCCCCGTACCTGCGGGTGGTGGAGGAATCCACCTGGGTGAAAGCCTGAAAGAGGAGGTCCAGCTTGTCCTCGTCGATTCCGATTCCCGAATCGATGACATCCACCCGGACGGACTGGCGATTCCCGATGCGGTGGACCGGAGAGACCCTGACCAGAACCTGCCCCCGGGCGGTGAACTTCACGGCGTTGCTGAGGAGGTTCAGGATGATCTGTCGGATCCTCGTGGGGTCTCCCATGACCCAGCGGGGAACCCCCTTGTTCATATCGAGGATCATCTCGATATTCTTCTTGTGTCCCAGAAGGCTCACCATATCCACCGTTTCGGACACCAGGGTAATCAGATCGCACTCGATGATCTCCAGCGACAGCTTGCCGGATTCGATTTTAGAAAAGTCCAGGATATCGTTGATGAGACCCAGGAGGGCCTCGGCGGAATACCGGATCTGACCGGCGTACTCTCTCTGCTCCTCGTCGAGCTTCGTTTCCAGAAGGAGTTCCACCATCCCGGTGACGGTATGGATGGGGGTGCGGATTTCGTGGCTCATGTTGGCCAGAAAGGCGCTCTTCGTCTGGGTGGCCTTTTCGGCGATTTCCTTTTCCTGGATCAGTTTTTTCTCGGTTATTATCCTTCCGGTGATGTCTTCGATGATCCCGAATATGAAGGGGGAGAAACTCCCCGCCCCCACATGGGTCATCGCCAGCCGGCACCAGCGCTCCTTCCCCCCGCAGATGTAGCGGCTTTCCATGCTGAACCGGGTGTTGGGTTTTTTCTTGAGCCGGATAAACCGGGAGTCGAAATCCTTCCCGTCCCCGGGGTGCAGGAACTCCATGAAGGGTCGAAACCCCGATTCCTTTTCGAAGCATCCGCCGAAGATGGATCTGGCCAGTTTGTTCGCCAGGATGACGTGGCCGGAAAAATCCAGAATCACCATGCCCGTCGGGGAATGCTCGAAAACGATCTGGAACTGCTTGCTGCTTATGGACACGTAGGACCTTCCCGGCGCCGAGGGGTCAGAAATTCATCTGGAGAATTTCCGTGGCTTTCTTGCGGATCCATTCGGGTTTCAGCGGTTTGATGAGGTAGCTCCGCACCCCGAAGGTGAGCGCCTTGATGACGGTCTCTTTCCGCGACAGCGCGGACAGGACGATGACGGGGATCTTGTTCTTCAGCTCCACCAGGTTCTTCAGAGTCTCGAACCCGTCCATCACCGGCATCATCAGATCGAGAAAGATCATGTCGAAGGCGTCCTCCCGGTACACGTCCAGGAAGAGTTTCCCGTTGTCGTAGACACTGATCTCAAAGGGCGTGTCGCTGAAGGCGGCCTTCACGAACTCCTGGATCACCGGATCGTCGTCCACCACGGCGAACCGGAGCTTCTCCTTGATGAAGGAGATGTCCTGGACCCTCTCACCTTCGAAGCGGAACTGGATCTTCTCGTCCTGGGGCTTTTTCGGAGTCGCCGCGGATAAAAACTCCTGGTGGACCACCTTCCTGTCCCCGTCGATGTAGGAGCCGGTCTTCCGCCCCAGCAGCCCGTCCATGGCCTTCTCCAGATTGTTCGTCACCTCGATCTCGGAGAAATCCTTCCGGCCGTCGATGAAGGTCCTGACATAAGCGGAATTGGTGAGGATTTTGATCATCCGGGTGCGGATGCCGGAGTACTCGGAGACGACGGACAACAGGGCGCTCAACTTCAGGGAGTCGTCGGGCCTTATCTCGATGTTGGACATGATGAGCAGGACATTGGGGTTCCGCACCTGGTAGAGATCCCGAAGCTCGATGAGTTTGAACTTCAGAAGCTCGATTTTTTCCACATTGAGGCCCATGGCGACCTCGACGATGATGATCTCGTCGTTGAAATGGGCCGACACGATGCAGGGGGTGGAATCCAGATCGATGGAGAGGCCCAGGATCTCCCCCGTTGTCTTGAGAAGCGCATCCATCTTCACCGGTTTGGTGAAGATTTTTCTGACCCCCCACTTGGCCATCTCCACCACCTTCTCGCGATCGAAATTGGAGGATGTCATGATCACCGGGACCCTGGCGGTGTTGGGGTTGTCGTTTTTTTCCTTCAACAGTTCGAGGCTGGTTTTTCGGGTAAGCTGGGAGTCCATGATGATGAGGTCCGGCAGGACTCCCCGCAATTTGAGTGAACCCTCCAGCCCGTTGGCGGCGAGAACGGTCTCGATCCCGAAACTCTCAATTTTGTGTTTCAGGTAATCCCGAAAGAGGGAAGACTCATCGATGACCAGTATCCGTTTCATACAATATTTATATGCCTTCGCTCCCCCTTTTTCAAGGTTCATCGGAGCCCCGGAGATTGACGCCGCGCGGGATAGATCTTATGCTATGGGGAATCGTAGCAGGATTTTTTTCACAGGTCCGGTACCCGGCCGGTTTTCAGGAGTTTTCCTCCCCGGACAACCGATGGCGCATCAGGAGGTCTTCACGGCGTGCGTAAAATCATTCTTGCCTCTCCCCGTTTCGTGGTCCTGATCATCGCGGGGCTGACCGTCTTCTTCGCCCTGCAGCTGCCCAAGACCCGGCTGGACAACGATCTGGAAACCTTCATCCCCAGGGACAACCCCGCCTATCTGGCTTACAAAGAGATGGAAGGAGCCTTCGGAGAAGAGATGGCCCTGTCGGTGGTCCTGCGGGCCCG